>NZ_JBHIOZ010000045.1:0-10989 GCF_042195805.1 Bartonella sp. AP57NXGY
ATAGCATTAAAATTATTTGTAATAATAATATGCAATTGAAATCAAAAATTTAGAGAATAATCAGAAAATTTAATGAAAACCGTTGCAATGACAGTTATAGGTGCTGGTTCTTTTGGTACTGCATTAGCGATAGCTCTTGCCCGTAATGGTCATAATGTTTTACTTTGGGGATATAGTCCTCAACATATCAAAGAATTACAGGAACAACGTTGTAATCAAGTATATTTACCCGATGTTCGATTTCCTGAAAATTTATTACTTGAAGCTTCCCTTGAAACTGCAATAACGGCAAGTCACAATATATTAATCGCTGTTCCAAGCCATGTATTTCATCAAGTTTTGTATAATATTCAGCCTTATTTAGATCAGCATTCACGCGTTATTTGGGCTACAAAAGGTTTAGAACATGGTACTGGACGTTTCTTACAAGAGGTTGCTCGTGAGATTTTAGGTGAAAAAATTCCTTTAGCTGTTTTTTCTGGACCAACTTTTGCTCAAGAACTAGCTATTGGTTGGCCTACTGCAATGACGATAGCAGCTTCTGATGTTGAGTTTGGTAAAGAATTGCAGCAACTTTTTCATTGTGACAAAAGTTTTAGAGTTTATAAAAGTTCAGATATGATTGGTGTTCAATTAGGGGGGGCAGTCAAAAATGTTATTGCTATTGGTGCAGGAATATCAGATGGCATAGGTTTTGGGGCAAATGCACGAATAGCTCTTATCACACGAGGACTAGCTGAAATCAGTCGTTTAGGGGAGGCTATGGGTGCTGAGCTTTCCACATTTATGGGAATGACAGGCTTAGGTGATCTGGTTTTGACATGTACTGATAATCAGTCGCGTAATCGCCGTTTTGGAATACTTCTTGGTAAAGGAATAGATATAAAAGAAGCAGAAAAACAAATTGGTCAGGTTGTGGAAGGATACTTAAATACCAAGGAAGTATATACGTTGGCGCAGCGTATTGGGGTAGAAATGCCCATTGTAGAACAAATTTATCAAATTCTCTATTGTGGTAAAAATATAACTGAAGCGGCAAACACATTACTAAGCCGCGCCCTCAAGGACGAAATTCAATAATATCCTGTTTTTTAATAATTCCAATCGTAAAAAATAGAAACATGCTATGATAGACATATAAAATAGATTTTATTGATGGTTGTATAAGGCAGTCATATTCCAGAAAATTATAGATTCATATCATTCGATTCTTTATGAAACATGGCTGAAATATAAAAGTTTTGGCTTTTGTCTAAGAGCTATCTCTTTTAAGATAAATTATCGTTTCCACTTACACATGTTTATGTAATGTAATGAACAAGATATTTTTATTGTCTCTTAAATTCATCTCACAATGATATTTGCAAACAGAATAGTACAAGACTCATTAGGTAGAAGCATCTTATTTATGTAACGTATAAGCTAAGAATATCGGGGCAGGGATATTGTGAATCTCTGTTTTTGTAATTCTTTAAAACAAGAAGACAATCTAATTTGGGAAGAAGATGAAATTTTAAAGCTGAAAATCTGTTCCCATTTCTACAATCATTTTTAAATTCAGTTTTACGCTATCTAAAGCAATATCTTTTAAATAATGGAGATTATCTCACACCTTTATTTTTCTCATTTTCTAATGAAAGCATTTTTCTGATGTGTCAGGTAAAATAGAACGTCCAAAAAAACACGATTGCTGTTATATATTCACGTGCTTGTTTTAAAGAGACCTCTCTTAAAAATCCTAAGTCCAATTTGCGACGGTGACTGTGAATAGTGTAACCGATAAAGCTATTGTGCACATCCCCATCTTTATGTTTATGAAGGAGGAAGACGAGCATCATTACACCCCCAAATGTTGTGAGACAGCTCTTGGCACTTGAAGCTGTTCAGTAGAGATATTTAAGCCTTTTATTTTCTCACATGTCAATTCTGTTTTTTATATGCAAGAAATGATTTTTGGAATTATAACTTTGAAAGTCTAAGATTGAAAAAATGTTATTGTACTTGTTTGTGGCTGTCATTTAAACTGAAAAATAATGTGATTATAAAGATAAAAAATTGATTTATATAAATAATTCATTTTATTTTTGTATTGAGTTAATTAAAAATATATGTTTGCTTGTCACAAGCGGGTTAGTATGTGGATAAAAATTATTAAAGATACTTCTAATGAATCATCTCAAGTGTCAAGGGTTGTTTCAATATTAGAACATGGCAAGTAAAATGACGGTGTCGGTTTGTCATCTGTATAAACATTAAAATGGTGGTAAAAAAAGGATTTTATGTACTTCACAAGGATTTTTTATATGTTCTACAGGTACCATTGTGAAATGGAATGGCGTGCATTGAGAGATATCTTTAAAAAATGCATGAAGGAGAAACAGCTATAGTGTTTTTGGGTGTTCTATTTTACCTGACACATCAGAGCAATGCTTTCATTAAAGAACAATAGTAAGATTAATGATTGATTTCTTTACGCCTTCATATTCATCCTAAATTAGATTGTATTTGCGTTTCAAGAATAAATCAAACGGTAGGAATATTTTTTTCAATTTGCTACACAAAAGCTGAAACTAAGGGTTTTAATAATTCTCTAATCTCTGTTTCAAACTGCGGTGGCATGAGGGTTGGATATTGATTTATAAGCAATGGCAAAAGCGTATGCTTTAGTAAGGTAAATAACGTCATAAAATACACACTTTATCAACCATGGATTGAAGAAATATTCCGGCTTTTATAAAATATTTTGCGAAACAAGGCATCGTACATCTGGTTTTGTATTGACTTATTCTTACAAACATTTGCACATATTCCTTACGTCATATTATTATAAGTCAATACACTATTATATAGCTGAGAAAGTACTCAATACCCGATTAAAGCACTATGTACATGATTGATTTTCTTTTTTAGTGCAATGAAATAAATTTTATTCTTCTTGGGAATCGTCACTTTTTTTCAGTTCTTCAAGTATTGGCATAGACATGATGTTATAGCCTGAATCAACATAATGGATTTCACCTGTAACACCTGATGATAAGTCAGAGAGTAGATAAAGAGCAGATTTTCCAATTTCATGAATATCTACGGTACGCCGTAATGGGGCATTACGGCGTTGATGTGAAAATATTGCCCGTGCAGCTGCAATACCATTACCTGCTAAAGTTCTAACAGGACCAGCGGAAATCGCATTGACACGAATATTTTGAGGACCAAAGTCCGCTGCTAAATAACGTACCATAGCTTCTAAAGCTGCTTTAGCAACACCCATGATGTTATAATTAGGCACAACTTGCTGTGAAGCACCATAGGTAAGAGTTAAAAGTGTTCCTCCATTGGGCATAAGCTTACCCGCGCGCTGGGCAATTTCAGTAAAGGAATAAGCTGAAATAACCATCGTGCGTTGAAAGTTTTCACGTGTTGTAACATCAACGTAACGCCCTTTTAGCTGAGTTTTATCTGAAAAACCAATGGCATGGACAATAAAATCAATTGTTTTCCATTCTTTTTCAAGTTGCTCAAAGACGTAATCAATATTTTCACTTTTTTCAACGTCACACTCTAGCACTAATTTGCAGCCAAGTTTATCTGCTAGGGGATGAACACGTTTTCCAAAAGCATTTCCTTGATAAGTCAACGCTAATTCCGCTCCTGCTTGTGCGAGCTGACAGGCAATGCCCCAAGCAATTGAATGGTCATTCGCAATTCCCATAATAAGGCCGCGTTTGCCCTCCATCAAACCTTTCATATTATTCTCCGTAAGACCGTACTTTTTTCAATTACTAAGAGCTTTTGTTTATACATAACGTTGGAAAACAAGCGTTGCATTGGTACCGCCAAAGCCAAAAGTATTCGACAATACGGTATTCAGTTGTTGATGATCACGTCGTTCACGAACGATTGGCATATCAGCAAAAGCTGGATCAAGTTCTTCAATATGGGCACTTTCACAAATAAAATTATGATTCATCATTAACAATGTATAGATTGCTTCGTGAACACCTGCTGCTCCCAAGGAATGTCCTGTTAGAGACTTGGTAGCGGAAATGGGGGGGCATTGATCACCTGCTCCAAAGACACGACGGATAGCTTCTATCTCAGGAGGATCACCAACAGGAGTTGCTGTCGCATGGGGATTGATATAATCAATTTTATTATCGACTGTTGCAAGGGCCATGCGCATGCATCGTTCTGCTCCCTCTCCTGATGGGGCAACCATATCATGTCCATCGGATGTCGCACCGTATCCAACGATTTCTCCGTAGATTTTTGCACCACGTGCTTTAGCAAGTTCTAAATCTTCAAGGACTAAAACGCCAGCACCTCCAGCAATGACAAAACCATCACGATTAACATCATAAGCACGTGAAGCTTTGTGAGGAATGTCATTATATCTGCTGGACATAGCGCCCATGGCATCGAATAAAACAGATAGTGTCCAATCCAAATCTTCGCAGCCACCGGCAAAGATGCGCTTCTGTTTACCATATTGTATCATTTCGTAAGCATTACCAATACAATGATTGGAGGTAGCACAAGCTGAAGAGATTGAATAATTGATCCCCTTTATTTTAAAGAAAGTTGCTAATGTTGCAGATGCTGTGGAACTCATCGCTTTAGGGACAACAAAAGGTCCAACACGTTTTGGACCTTTTTGGCGTGTAATGTCAGCAGCTTCTACGATTGAATGTGTTGAAGCACCTCCAGAACCCATAATAATACCCGTGTGTTCGTTCGATACTTCATGCGGTTCTAGACCCGCATCAGCAATTGCTTGATCCATGGCGATGTGATTCCATGCTGTTCCACGCCCATGAAAACGTAGAGCACGTCGATCTACGAGTTCTTCTATATTAATATCGGGCTTGCCATAAACTCTGCTACGAAAGCCTAATTCAGCATATTGAGGTGCGTAAGAAATTCCGGATTTTGCTTCACGTAAACTGGTTAAAACAGCTCCAGGATTATTTCCAATTGCGGAGACAATTCCCATTCCGGTTACAACAACTCGACGCATTCATACCTCCTCGTTCCATACAGAATAGTGAAAAGTTCTTTCTGACGGAAATAACGTTCAATCTTCTTTGAATAAAGCAACGCGTAAATCGTTCGCCTTATAAATAGTCTCTCCATCTGCTTTTAGCCACCCATCAGCTATTCCTAAGACTAAATTTCCACGTCGAATACGCTTAAAATCTATTTCATATTCAAGAATTTTGGTTTGTGGAGTTACCATCCCTGATAACTTTACTTCACCTGTTGATATTGCTCTTCCTTTGCCTGGTTCGCCTAGCCAACCAAGAAAAAAACCTGTTAATTGCCACATACCATCCAGTCCGAGACATCCTGGCATGACGGGATCGCCTATAAAGTGACAATTAAAGAACCACATGTCTGGTGTAATGTCAAATTCGGCGCGAACCATTCCTTTATCGTATTTACCATCAGTTTCACTAATTTGAGTGATTCGATGAATCATTAACATTGGCGGTGCTGGCAATTGCGCATTACCTCTACCAAACATTTCGCCGCGAGCGCAGCTTAGAAGCTCTTCATATGTGTAGCGAGACTTTTGTTCAGCCATTGTTACTCCATTTATTTGCATATATCTTTATTTCTGCGCTTTTCCCAACCTACTTTTAGAGCAAATTTTAAAGAGAGGGAAATGATTTTATATCATTTTTAATGACAAAAGCCTTTTTTTATGTATTCTACATAGGTAATTATTTAAAAATGGAATACAAGATTACACCATACTATTCCCATTTTTTTGTATTTTGATCTTATTTAGCAGGAATATATTTGGGTTTGTAATTATGTCAGTGAGTGCAGACAATTTAGATATGAATGAAGAGCAGCAGTTCACAAAAGAGTGTGGAAAAATTGTGCAATATTATTCCATTTCTATGTTAGAAAAACATTTGCGTCAAAATGGTCTGCGTCCAACACGTCAGCGGTTGGAACTTGCACATATGATTTTTTCTCAAGGAAATCGTCATATTACTGCTGAAGAGCTCTATGAGGAAGCGGTGAGGGCAGGTGTACCTGTATCTTTAGCAACGGTTTATAATACGCTTCATCAATTTACGGAAGCGGGATTATTACGGATTATTGCCGTAGAAGGCTCAAAAACTTGGTTTGATACCAATACCTCTGATCACTACCATTTTTATATAGAAGGCGAAAATCGTATTCTTGATATTCCTTATAATTTGGAAGAAGCTCCCATTATTAGAAATTTGCCTAAGCCACCAGAAGGTATGGAAATTTCACATGTTGATTTAATCGTGCGATTGAAACCAAAAAATCAATCTTGTGATAGGCAGTGAGGATATTCAATGAGGAATAAAAATTAAACTTGTTGAGTTTGAGTATTCACCAACCTTTTACTTTTTCATCAGGATAGATTCCCCATAACTGGGGTTGCTGAAGCCATCCGCGCGTATTATTAATGTTTAGTTCGCACCATTGTCCATCACATTGGCGGATGTTACCAATGACGTTAGGTTCTACTTCCGCCACAAGTTCTGCGTTGTCGGTGGGGTTTTTTCGTAGCATCAGCCTTTTTGTTTTATCTTTTTGCCATGGAATAGTTATAGCAGTTCGCTTTCCCGATAAAAGCGATTGATACACCCATCCCTCATCGCCTTCTGCATCACGAATTTTGCGCCATTGATCATATTCTTGAATGATTTCAATAGGTAAGCCCTTCTTTTTGTAGGTGAAAATGATTGAATAGTTGCTTCCTGGTCCGACGCGTACATTAACGCTGGTGGGTTTAATCGAAGCAAATCGCGGAAGTGGTAAACCACTGGGCCCTAAATTTTGATTAAATGTTTGTGCATGCAACAAATGAGATGAACCCAATACAATGACTATTGCTATTAAGATACATGATATGAGTATTGAAACGCGAAACCAACGAGAATTTTGCACACCGAACTCCTTTATTTCGTCATATATTGGAAATTTAAAATCTGAAAGATAAGACTGGAAACTGATAAAAAGTATGACACATTGCTCGTTAAAGAGATCTAAACGATGAAAAAATTGCTACAAAAATATCAAAATAAGGAAAACAAAAGGTTTGTATTTCTTAGTGCTTATCTTGTTTATGAGGGGGTAGATATAAATAAACATTAGATTTTTATGTAGCTGTAAGCGTGATAAAACAGTAAAGTATATTGGAGCCATAGGCAGTTTTTGTACAGGAAATTAGGGCTAAAGTATTGCATCTCTTTTTTGAGTTTGTTTCTCAAAGTAAAAGTGCATGTATGCATACTATGAACAAAGAGCTGTTCAGAAAGGGATTATTGTGTGGCTTGAAAAGAAGTTTTGAATGAACAAAATAATACGATAAATAAAACATTTAAGCGTAAAAATATGAGCAACATTATAGAGTAGATTGATATATGAAGGGCTAATTTTAACAGGACACTTTTTCGTGATAATTCATTTATAAAATTTTCTACACTCTAATCTTATGCCATGATAATGCTTATCCGTATGGTAGATAAGCTGGCTCCATCGTTCTATTTACCAGCTTTCAATGTTATGCAGTTCCTATTATTTATAGTGTTTATAAGAAGCATTTTTGTTTTTTCTTAAATAGCTTTTATTCTATTTGCATACGAATCCCGCTTATGATGTACAAGAAAATAATCTTGATTGATTCAATATGAGAAAGTGTTGAGAAACTTTACGTTATTCAGAATTATTACTTAATATGAAAAACGATTACTTATAATAATAAATCTCCGCGTTAAAAACTTTAACTCGTTATTTAAATTTTAAAAACATTTCCATCAAAAATGGTAATAAAAGGCACATTCATCCATATTAAAATACAGTGTTTTCTCTGTTTATTGTCAATTTTCTTTTTCTCTAACTCAGTATAGAAGAAAGTTGAATGAAATAGAAAGGCTTATTCGATACACTGATGAGGGTAATTACATAAGTGATGAATAGAAGAAATTTATCAAGAAAAAAGAATCTATAGTGCAGTGGTTGAAATTCGTCATCCTTTAGAGAGACAGAATCAAGAGATATAAAAAGTTATGGAATTATATCGTTTCGTTACATAACTGAAGGGAAAGAGGATTATGAATTTGATATTATATTTTACACACAATCGCATATTGCGATAGTTATTTTTGTTTTGTAATCAGACCTAGGATGATCGAAAGATGTAGAATATTTAATGACAAAAAAGAAGTTCATCATGAAATTTGTACATAAGAAGCAGTGATGTAAGAGATATCCAGAAGGAGAAAATTATAGCGAAAAGTGATAATAAAACACCCCGCACTCAATTTACATAGGAAAAAGTCGCTTAAATATCTCAAGTGTAGTTTGTTATCTATTTTTAAAATATAAGAGTGAAATAAAAACCACCTCTATGATAGAAACCTTATTATTTTCAAATAACTAACATATTAGATAACATTGTACATAAAAACCTACACAAGCAATTCATCGCAATTGCCTATGAAGATAAAATTTTCTAGTAGCTTACTATCTATTGCTTATGCAATTATATAATATCATAAAGCACATTACTTTACCGCAACAGTCCGTCCGTTACTAACAAAACCTTCTCTTTGTGCACGCTTACGAGCAAGCTTACGTGTACGACGAATAGCCTCAGCTTTTTCACGAGCACGCTTCTCAGATGGCTTCTCATAATAACTACGCATTTTCATTTCACGGAAGATACCTTCACGCTGCATCTTTTTTTTCAACGCGCGGAGCGCTTGATCAACATTATTATCACGAACGAGTACTTGCACTATTTATCCTGCTTTTTTCAGTGTCACAAATAATAGGAAAACCTACGTCCTTTTAAAGGCATATCCAAAAGGACAGAAACTTATATCATATAAATAAGACATTTGTCTATATCGCTTTTAAAAATTCTATTTTTTTTGTAATAAAATGCTTTTTATAATGAATGATAGATTTCATGATTATAAACTTATGAAAGTCCTTGTATTTGATCATTTTCGTCAAGATGAATTTTTTCCGCCGTGGGATAATGGGGTAGTCCCGGCATGGTCATAACATCTCCACAAATGACAACAATAAAGCCGGCTCCCGCACAGAGACGAACTTCTCGTATGGGAATTTCAAAATCAACAGGAGCTCCGTATTGCTTGGGATCAGAAGAAAAAGAATAAGGTGTTTTGGCCATACAAATAGGGTAGACGCCAAAACCTTCTTTTTCCCAAGTTTCAAGTTGTTTGAGAATAGGGGCTGAGATGATGGCGCCACGTCCACCGTATAGCTTTGTTATAATACAATTAATTTTTTGAACGAGTGGAATATCATCTTGATAGAGAACTTTAAAATCAGAATTGTGCTTTTCAATCAAGGTAACGAGTTCTTGTGCAAGTTCTATAGCGCCTTTTCCACCTTGTTCCCAATGCTTACAGATAATAGCTTTGTGTCCAGTTGTTGCAACTATTTTTTGTAATGTTTTTATTTCAGCATCGCTATCGCTGTCAAAATGATTGATAGCCACAACACAAGGAATACCGTAGTGCTTCATATTTTTTATGTGTCGTAAAAGATTGGCAGCTCCTTTTTCTAAAGCGGTGATATTTTCTTCTGTCAGGTTATTTTTATCCAGACCACCATTCATTTTTAATGCACGAATAGTTGCGACGATCACTGTAGCATTTGGTACAATACCTGCTTGCCTACATTTAATATTGAAGAACTTTTCTGCTCCAAGATCTGCTCCAAACCCTGCTTCTGTGACAACATAATCAGCAAGTTTTAAAGCAGTTTTTGTTGCTATAACTGAATTGCAACCATGAGCAATGTTGGCAAAAGGTCCTCCATGAACGAGAACAGGATTATTTTCAATTGTCTGTACGAGATTGGGTTGTATAGCATCTTTGAGAAGAACTGCCATTGCACCTTCCGCATTGAGATCAGCAACGGTGATGGGCGTTTTATCATAACGATAAGCAACAATAATTTTTTTGAGTCTTTGTGTAAGGTTTTCTAAATTTTCAGAGAGACAAAGAAGCGCCATAATTTCTGATGCAACAGTAATATCAAAACCTGTTTGACGTGGAAAACCATTTGTTATGCCCCCCAATGAAATGACAATATCGCGCAATACACGGTCATTCATATCAAGAACGCGTTTCCAAACAATGCGACGTGGATCAATGTTTAGAGTATTTCCCCAATAAAGATGATTATCTATCATTGCGGCAAGAAGATTATGAGCAGATGTAATAGCATGAAAATCACCGGTAAAATGTAAATTAAGGTCATCCATTGGAATGACTTGCGCATAACCACCACCAGCAGCACCACCTTTTACACCAAAACAGGGACCTAAAGATGGTTCTCTCAAGGTAGCTATTGTTTTTTTACCAATAAGATTAAGAGCATCACTTAGTCCAACTGTTGTTGTTGTTTTGCCTTCTCCGGCAGGTGTGGGATTGATAGCTGTGACAAGGATAAGTTTACCATCTGGATTTTTATTAAGCGATTTTATGTATTCAGAAGAAATTTTAGCTTTATCATGACCATAGGGAATGAGATTTTCATGTGAAATACCAATTTTTTGTGCAATTTCAATAATATGTTGCTTTTTAGCAGTGCGAGCAATTTCAATATCAGTTTTAGGCATGGAAAAATTCTTTAAATTCAGCTTTTATTAATGTTTGAGATCTGTACTCCATGGATTAATTAGAAAAATTCATAGAGAACAGAAAAATATTAAGATATCATAGAAATCGATGATATGCCATGCAAGAGATAATGCTAAAGAAGCACAAGAAGAGTTTTATTGTTTTTTAGGAAAAAGAATCTTTTTGCTTTTAAGCAGTAAAAATACGTTTAATTCAATTAAAAATATTGCGAAAAGAAGCTTTGGTTTGCAACAAATGCTGATGACATTAATGGATACCATAAGTGTTTCATAGTAGTACGTTTGAGAAGTAGTTTATTTATTCTTTCCAACAACACACTGAA
>NZ_JBHIOZ010000045.1:11089-12186 GCF_042195805.1 Bartonella sp. AP57NXGY
ATTAATGGATACCATAAGTGTTTCATAGTAGTACGTTTGAGAAGTAGTTTATTTATTCTTTCCAACAACACACTGAAAAAGTTTCACATGGTGGTAAACCGGAATTTATGGCGGCACATCTGAAGTCCCTCTTAAGATGGGACTGCTAGGAATAAAATATCCAGAAACATCCAGTTATGGAACAATTAGAAATAAGCACGTAAAAAATTACCTAACTGAGTAGAGAGTATAATCCGGAAGAGACCAAAAACAAGCGCATAGATTGATAAAAGAAAACAACAACATACGCTACTCATGCAATCGCTACGATTATAAGCTAATAAAAGCACCTTAGAGCTGAATTGAAGGACTCATAACATCTTATTCTAGCAAAATGGCTAAAGAAACGACTCACAACAGAATGAAATAACAAAATACAAAGATAGGTAAAAATAAATCACAAAATAAAGAATTTAAAAAGTCTGACTTTATAAGAAGATATTGATAGATGGCGCACCCGAAGAGATTCGAACTCCTGACCCCCAGATTCGTAGTCTGGTGCTCTATCCAGCTGAGCTACGGGTGCATACATTTCAATTTTTTACATTGTCTAAGACAAAGGGTTCCTAATCGTTTCATTAAAGAAATGCAAGTGAAACTTGAGTCGTCATAAAAAAAATCTCTCTTTTTTTATGATATATTTTAAAAAAGGATATAATATATTATGGCTTCAGTTGGTTTTGATATGAACATTTTTTTGTCATGACCATACAAAGCAATATGAACGATAGTTAACTTGACGTTTTAATCTATGAAAGATAGTCAAGCAGAGATGAGATGTGTTTTTTGCGGTGGGGGTAAGATATATACACCCGCTGTTGGGTTTTTGTGTAAAACGCCGATATTACTGTTGAAAACTATTTCAGATGAACATGACACAGCAAGGGCGGATGTATGGCGTTATTAAAAAAGAGCTTTCCATTAGTGTTTTTAATCGTTGTTTTAACGGTTACTTATTGGGCTGGAAAAAAGAGTGCAGACCAACCCATTTCTATGGTGGATAAAACAAGAGTATCGGATAAAGCTTCAAATGAAAAAATGGGAAGGCCACCGGTAAA
>NZ_JBHIOZ010000046.1:0-2932 GCF_042195805.1 Bartonella sp. AP57NXGY
CTATTATGAAATGGGCTTGGGTGCTTTGGGAGATGTTTCTTAAAAAAACATATGAATTTTAAACAACAAGCATATTCTTTTTTACGGCATTCTATTTTACCCGAAGAACGTACCTATGAAAAGGACGACTAAACAAAAGCATGAAGCAATCTACAGGTTATAATGACCAAATATTCAAGCTTTATTCTGCATCGCCTAACTCAGCATCAAGAAACTGATGCAAATCTACAATGTAATAACGTTGTAATGCATTATCTACACTGCTTTGTGCTTTTGCCTGCCATGCTTCTTGAGCGGATTGATAATCTGAGAAAATACCAACCACATCTAACTCATCAGGATTCTTAAATTGATTACTGTTAAGATTTTTTAATTCCCCACCAAATACAAGATGTAAATATTGTTTTTTTTCTTTGGTTTCAGTCATATGTGCCTCCATATCATTTAGATTATCTTAGCGCGCTTTTACGTGATTAAACTAACTTTGTTTGACGAACAACATCTATCATATCTTGACAGCAATTATTTTTACCAGCAATTAAAAGTCCATACTGGTAAGGTTCAATTCCATAAGATAGTAAAGGGGCATCAAGCGATAAAAAACACCCTCCACACTCCTGCAAAATAAGATCAGCAGCGGCAATATCCCATTCATGACAATTTGGACGAACTAATACGATATCAATTTCATCTTGAGCAACAAGAACAATACGATAAGCAAGAGAAGGAAGATAATGGTAAAGACTGACTTGATTGAGAAAATCATCTGGTAATTTTTGTGCGAGCGATTTATCAAGTGAAATTTTATATTTTCGATGAACCTCAAAGGCTAAACGAGGAAGTTTTATCCCATTTAATGTTGCCCCTCCACCTGTTACAGCTGTATAAACATCTCCTTGAGCCGGACATTGTAGAACGCCCACAATAGGACGCCCATTCTCAATAATGGCAACCGAAATACACCAATAAGGATTGCCAGAAAGAAAACCACGCGTTCCATCAATAGGATCAACAACAAAAGAGCGCTCATAATAATCTTGTTCTTCTCGATTATCTTTTGTTTCTTCTGAAATCCATCCATAATTTGGACGAGCTCCAAGAAGCCTCTCTTTCAAGAAATGATCAACAGCAAAATCTGCTTCACTAACCGGGGAATTACCTTCTTTAATCCAGACATCCAACGTGCATCCAAAATACCGCATTGCTAAATCTCCTGCCTCTCGACAAACATCACGCAAAAGATTTAAATCAGAAGAATGATGCGTGTTATTTTCCTGCAAGTGTCATCCCTTCAATTAACAATGTTGGAGCAGCTGTACTATAACGCCGATCAATATCATTGGCAGGTGTTAAATGTGCTAACATATGAAGCAAATCAGAACCTAGCGTTACTTCACTTACCGGATAAGCAATTTCACCATTTTCAATCCAAAAACCGGAAGCCCCACGACTATACTGACCAGTAATAAAATCAATGCCATGACCGAATAATTCGGTCACATAAAATCCATTTCGCAAATCTTTTATCATATCGCAAGGTGATACTAAACCCGGTTCAATAGCAAAATTTGTACTGGTCGGCTGCACTAATGATGCCGAACGCATACCGTGTCCATTTGTTTTAAGTCCCAATTCACGTGCTGTAGATGATGAAAGAAGCCAATTTTTTAAAATACCATTTTCAATAATATTGAGTGTTTGCCCCTCTACCCCTTCTCCATCAAAAGGATGAGAAGCATTTCCACGTAATCGCAAAGGTTGATCGGTTACATTAACATTAGGCTTCATCACTTCCTTGCCTAGGAAATTCTGTAAAAGACTCGTTTTTCGAGCCACAGAGGCTCCATTGACCATAGATGCGATATGCCCTGCAATTCCACGAGCCGTACGCGGATTAAAAATAACATCAACGCTCCCAGTCGCCGCACGAACTGCACCCAAACGTCGAACAGCACCAAGCCCTGCATTCTTTCCCACAGTTTCTGCTGCCTCTAAATCAGAAAAATGTAAGGCTGTTGTATAATCATAATCCCGCTCCATCTGTGTTCCTTCACCTGCAAGAGCACTACAAGAACGTGAAAAACAACTTGAGCGATAGGCTCCACAAAAACCATCGCTGGTCACAAGAATAAACCCACTACGGCCATAAGCTGTTGCAGCGCCACCAGAATTGCTTACACCTTTAACATCAAGAGCTGCTGCCTCCGTTTTTAAAGCATCTTCTGTTAAAAAATGACTGCTGGGTACAAAATCATCAAAAAGATCAAGATCTTTAGGATACTTAACCAAACACTCTTTATCTGCCAAACCTTCAAATAAACTATCGGGAGAAGCTTTAGCCATCGCAACAGCACGTTCCGCAAGTTCTTGCGGATAAGATCCTAAATTAGCAGAAACACTTGCTACTTTTTTTCCAACAAAAACCCTTAGAGTAAAATCATTGCTCTCTGCTGCTTCTGTCGATTCGACTTTCCCAAAACGAACTGATACACTGGTAGAATGAGCATGAACAATAACAGCATCAGCAGCATCTGCCCCAGAACGCTTTGCTGCTTCAACCAGCGAAACAGCTTTCTCAATCTGGTTTTTGTCAGTCATTATAGACTCCCTAAAATATTTTATTATTTACATTGATAAGCATTCTGACAAATTTATACAAATCAGAATATAACTCTTGTGTATTGATTCATAAGATTATGCACATTCATGCATTCTTTTTCTTTTAATGCATTAAATCATTTCCCTTTTAGCTTCTTTATGAAAAAACGTAATATGCCGTAAAATCTCTTTAGTTTCAAGATTTCTCATGGGCCCTTATCATTTTAGGAGCCAAATCTCCACTGACAATCAAATCAACAGAACAATTGGCAATTAACAAAAGTCTTAGCTATAACACTTGAATTTAAGCCAAAATCCTCAAAAATTCGAAAAG
>NZ_JBHIOZ010000046.1:3032-12134 GCF_042195805.1 Bartonella sp. AP57NXGY
TCAATCACAACTATTTGCGAGCAAATCATAAGTAAGGGGCCTATGAATGAAAACTATTTAAGAAGAAATCAAAATGCCTCTTATGAAGATTTTAAATGCAAAAAATATTGCAACATTAGAAACAGGCAAATATTATGACGATATGGACCTACATCATAAGAGAAGTAATGAACTTCTGAACCTTTCTCATTTTCAATGAAGAGAGCATCTTATAAGCTTTTATATATAAAAAAATTCAATGAATTTCATAAGATTTTTAGCGCAAAATTAATCCCGTAAGATGCTTTGACACGATTTCAACAGCTAACTAAAACCAAATCATAGCTCATCAATTTGCTATATACTCATAACTGATTTCATTCTAACAAGGCTAAGAGTTCTGCACCTTTTTTAAGGTATTAACTTCTTTATAAATGCACCCCCTTACAAAATGCTTTTGTTTTCAGTAAGAGCACGTCTGCTCATTTCAATCATTGCATCGCGAAGATGTAACTTAATTTTTGACCCAATAATCATTCCAAAGAAAGGAGAAAATAAACCAGACATGGTTACAGTATGACGAATTTTGTTATTTGAAGAACCCGATTTTGTTGAACAAATATATTCATGATTAAAACTCATACGTGTAAAAGGAAGTTTAGCATAATCAGAAAAACAAACATTTTTTATAACTTTATCAAGTGTAAAAGTTACTGTAGGTCCCTTTTTAGGTTTCATGCGTCCTATAGCGCCTTCTTTGAAAGGACCAGAAAGTTCTACCCACTCAAGTTCACTATCCCAGCAAGGCCATGATGCCACATCTTCCCATATAGCCCAAATTTGCTCAGCACTTGCTTCTGTACTAATCTCTTCACTATATATCCAATTAAACACGATAATCTCCCCTTTTTTACAAATTACTTATCTTTAGTGATAAAGAATAATATAAAAAAGTATCCTTAAAGCTGCACAACGATAAGATACTTAATACTCTCAGATTTACTTAATATGTAATGACTAACTCAACAAGCGATATTACTAAACTAAACACACAAGTATTCAGGATAAATGAACAATATTTTCAATACTAAACAAAATATCTTTTTTAAGTTTAGACAATAGCAAAAATAGAAGTTACGCATCATATAAGATATCAATGCAGACTGCATAGCTTAAAGCTTTCAACTGCTGATGAAATGTGATGATTAAGGTATGGCAGAAAGAAATTAGATAAAAAAGATCATAACTATTATCGAGGAATATATATCCTATTGGAGAAAAAACATCCTTCTGTATTAAAGCTAATAAAAATTCATCAATTCCTTTAACATTAGAATCTTTTATTGATTTTCTGCTTAACCTTTTAAAAACCATATAAAATGAAGAAAACTGTGAAAAAGCATTTTTTCATCCTATCGGATAAAAACAAGAACTTTCTCAAGATGTAAGCGATCGTAATTTATAGAGACGTATTGCTGTCTCACCATAAAAACGCTCATCGTCTAGATAAAAGACGTCAGGTAAATAAATCATTGTATCTTTCTTTTCTTCAAGTATGAAGAGTGTATCAGCTTTTGCCCACCCTCCTCGCAAAGCTTCTACAAAAGCACGTTCACCTAAACAACGGCTATAGGGAGGATCAGCGCAGATAACATCAAATGGCAGCATTGTGCCAATATTGCCAAGTTTGGTCGCATCACGACGCAAAATCCGTCCTATCGACTGTAATTCAAAGGCTTCTATATTTTTTTGAAGCAACCCACGCCCCTCAACCGAGTTTTCAACAAAAACAGCCGCCTTTGCTCCACGCGAAAGTGCTTCGATGCCTAAAGCACCAGTACCAGCAAAAAGATCAAGAATGCGTTTATTGGTCCAAAACTCTTCTTCACGGCTAGAAAGAATATTAAAAAGGCTTTCACGTGTACGATCACTCGTTGGGCGAATCGACTGATTAACAGGCGAAAACAAAACACGCCCAGCAAATTTACCGCCTATGATCCGCACGTGGACCTCCAAATCGCTTCGAAGTTTTTGCACCGTCCCTATGTGGTTTAGATTTTTTCATAGCACCACCAAACGATTTTACCTTTTTCTTTCTCTCAAAAGAATGCTCATCATGACCACCTTTTATCATTTTCTCTTTATCCTTTAAAAAGCGATCTTTCTTACCAAAGGGATGCGTCTCGTCATAAGATATTTTGCCATGTTTTTGAACAAAACTTTCCCTCTTCTCTTTGTATGACGGATTTTCTTTTAGTTTTTCCTTGCCTCGATGAAAGGACTTTCTACCATCCAAATCGCTCTTATGATCATGCGATTTCTCCTCACTATAGGAAGGCTTTCTACGTGCACTTTGCGGACGTGCACCAGGAGCCATCCAAACATTAGCACGGCGAGAACGCGGTAGAAAACGCTCTGCTTTTCCTTCTTCACTTTTCTCCTTCTTTACATTCTCATGAGACTTTGTACTTAATCGTGCGCGACTATGTTCAACAGAACCATCTCTTGGTCGGCGTCGTATCGCCCTTTCACTTGAGAAAACCCAACCATCATTTGCAACAGAAAGATCTTTCTGGCTTTGCTTTTCTGCAACAACTGCAGAATTTGAAAATGGCTTAAGAATAGGAGCATCAAAATCTGCATTGGCTTGCATAATTAAACGCTCCCCCAACTGATCTCGTAACATCCGCCCTTTTAACTCTTGCACGGCTCCTTCTTCTAAATCAGAGAGATGAAATGGACCATAAGATACACGTATTAATCGATTAACTGATAATCCCAATGCCCCTAAAACATTCTTTATTTCACGATTTTTTCCTTCTCGCAAAGCGACAGAAAGCCATACATTCGCCCCTTGTTCGCGTTCAATTGATGCTTCAATCGAACCATAAAAAATACCATTAATCGCAATACCATTTTTAAGGTTATCCAACGCGCTCTGCTTGACTCTTCCATGAGCACGGACACGATATTTGCGGACCCACCCCGTTACAGGAAGCTCTAATACACGCGCTAAGCCACCATCATTGGTTAAAAGCAAAAGCCCTTCCGTGTTAATGTCAAGCCTTCCAACAGAAAGAACACGCGGCATTCCTTTTGGTAAATTACTAAAGACTGTAGGTCTGCCTTCAGGATCACGGTTCGTGGTGACAAGACCTGCTGGCTTATGGTAAAGCCATAAACGCGTTCGTTCTATAGGAGGTAAAGGTTTGCCATCAACTTTAATAACATCAGAGCGGCTAACATTAAAAGCAGGCGTTGTCACGACTTTACCATTCACAGAAATACGACCTGCAACAATCATCATTTCTGCATCTCGACGCGAAGCAATACCAGCACGCGCTAACCTTTTAGCAATTCGTTCACTCTCATTATTTTCATTCATTTGCGTTTCAAACCAATCTTTGCAAGTATGTTCAGAAAATTATTCACATGCACCATACCGCTTATCCTGAAAAAGGAAGTAGCATAATCATTTATCATTTTCTATCCTTTAACGACAATAATGTATCTGTCGACTTGCAAGTTTGTTTTAAACTCTTTAAAAAATAGAGGTATTCTTTTCATTATAAAAGCGTAATAAATTATTCATTCCATAGCATTCCTTATCGAGATAACCTTTAGATTTTCTATACCTTCAGTAGAAAGAATATTATGACTTTGACGCCCATGGAAATAGCCCTTTTAGAAGCGCAAGAGGCTGCAAAAAAAGATGAAGTTCCCGTAGGTGCTGTCATTACACGTGGAAAAGCTATCATTGCACGCGCTGGTAACTTTATAAAATCTGCATATGACCCTACAGGACACGCAGAAATACGCGCAATCCGTATGGCTTGCGAAACATTGCAAAACGAAAGGCTTCCTGATTGCGATCTTTATGTAACACTTGAACCTTGTGCTATGTGTGCCGCTGCCATTTCATTTGCACGCATACGACGTCTCTATTATGCAACAAATGATCCCAAAGGAGGTGCTATAGAAAATGGCCCACGTTTTTATCAGCAACCAACCTGCCATCACAAACCTGAGATTTATTCTGGTTTCAAGGAAAAAGAAGCAGCTCAATTACTTAAAGACTTTTTTGTACAAAAGCGATACTAAAAATAATTCTTCTTCCATAACTTTCACTCTTTAAAAACTATCCTACTTCTCAAAAAAGACTGTTAATTCTTCTGATATATATATATATATAGCAAAAGCTATTTCGAAGCATTTTTTCTCTCTTTTAATTCTGCATATTGTTTCTATTAGATGGTACATTCATTCAAAAGAATAATTCATTATTTTGTATATAAAATATAAAGTCCAAAATATCGTAGATATGCTCTCATTTCAAATTACATTGAAACAGTAAAAATCACTTTCTTGCACATCATAAGCGGAATTATCGTCTGGATAAAGAACGTTTTAGAAAAGACTAAAAATGTCTCTTATGAAAGCTCTCAAATGCAAAAATTATCGCAACATTGGAGTCTGTAAAATAAAATGATGGTATCCACTTTCTCCTTCCTAAGCATAAAGTATTGGAGCACAATAGATTTTACGTTATACTAGCCACATGAGCAATGTTGTAAAATGAGCTTGAGAAATGTTTCGTGTTAAGAAAACGCATAAGGAATCTCTCGATGCTGTTGTCATATTGCTATTTCATGAGAATACCCCCCTCCTACAGCAGCATTATAACTGCGCGCGAATGAGAGCTTGGTATCATAAGTAATTGGAAAAATACTTTACTTTAAATGTTTTGTCTTTTCCCTATCGACCAATAGGTGCGGTTTTTGCCGGTTGGCGATAACTTAAAGGTGGTTCAGTGAGATAGCGACGGTATTTTGAACTTCCAACTTGTGCTCTCTGACGACGTAAATATTCCTGTCGTTGCTTCGCATTCAACTGTGAAGGATTTTCTGAACCAACGCCATTAACTGACGATCCTTTGTGAGGAAAAGGAGTATTTCCTTGATGCTTCTTCGATGCTGCCATTTCATTGACAGATCTATCTTGTTGTGGTACCGGCAAAAATCTGCGTGAACTAGGGCTTGGTATTACAAGTTTTGGATGAGGTTTCATAACAATCTGGCTGCTGTTATTTGTTGGTGTTAATGAAGTGATATTAGCAACATCTTCAAAAAACTGTATTGAAACTGGTTTATTGGTACCATAGGTAGGAGCGGATAAATTGCATCCCGTTAAAACAAAGCACATCCCTAAAATTCCTATTGGAAATATTTTTATTTCACGTTTTCTCACTGCCTATTCCATTTCCTAGGTGTATGGCTGATTAATATTCCCGTTATTTATGAGAGAACGGTCCATACACAAATTTCCCCCCTGCAGATAAAACAACGGAATTTTTTTCGTACCACAAAAAACTATATTCATCAATATGAGAAATTTACTTGCATTTCTTTCCTTTGATCTAAAACTTTAAATCTTGCCAAGAATCTGCAATTCCCGCAAAGCAGCTGCATCACGAGCAGATACATCCGGATAAGCTGGATCACTTCCAACATCTTGTGTATAACGCCATGATCGAGCACATTTTTTTCCTAATGCCTTCTCTGGATATACACCAACACCTTCAACATCATTCAAAGTAAAAGCATCAGAAGGTATCGTGTCCTGCGTAATTGTGAGCGCACTGGTAATACAGATCTCCGCCATATCCACATTTTCTAATGCCTCTCGTAAAACCAGATTGGAAATAAAAACAATAGGCGCAGCTTCCAAAGAGGATCCAATACGCTTATTAGCACGTTCAAGCTCTAAAGCACCTGTCACAACTTTACGGACCTGCCGAATTTTTTTCCAACGCTCAGCCAAAGATTGGTTTTGCCATTCTTCTGGTACAGAGCGAAATTGTTCCAAATGCACCGATTGGCTTCCTGGATAACGCTCTAACCAAGCTTCTTCCATAGTAAAAGGTAACATTGGAGCAAGCCATGTGACCATACGCTCAAAAATCTCACGGACAACCTGCAAGGAGGCCTTGCGTTTTTTTGATGAAGGCGCATCACAATAAAGAGAATCCTTGCGGATATCAAAATAAAATGCCGATAACTCAATGATTGAAAAATCCAATAATGCACGCATAATCTTTTTAAAATCAAATTCATCGTAAGCGCGATTAATCAACTGATCAAGTTCAAAAAGCCTATGCAATATAAATTTTTCAAGATCCGGCAGTGCACCATAAGATACTTCTTCTCCATCATCATGTGCTAAAGTTCCTAGCATCCAACGAATTGCATTGCGTAGTTTACGATATGAATCCACATTTGTTTGAAGTATTTTTTTGCCTAAACGCTGATCTTCCCAATAATCGGCTGTCATAACCCAGAGACGAAAAATATCAGCTCCAGATGTTTTAATGATTTCTTGCGGAACAACCGTATTGCCTAAAGATTTAGACATTTTCTTACCATTCTCATCCAAAGTAAAACCGTGTGTGATCACGGACTTATAGGGAGAACAAGCACGCGTACCACAGCTTTCCAAAAGAGAAGATTGGAACCATCCGCGATGCTGATCTGAACCTTCAAAATAAACATCAGCAGGCCATTTCAAATCAGCCCGATCTTCTAACACAAAGCTATGGCTGGCTCCAGAATCAAACCAAACATCCAAAATATCATAAACCTGTACCCAAGGCTCATGTGCACGCTCACCTAAAAAACGTTCACGTGCTCCTTCAGCAAACCATGCATCTGCCCCTTCTGCTTCAAAAGCCCGTAAAATACGCTCGTTCACACCTTCATCTTTTAGAATAACACCATCCTCATTTGCAAAAATACAAATAGGAACACCCCAAGAACGCTGACGAGAAAGAACCCAATCAGGACGATCTTCTATCATAGAAGCTAGGCGGTTTTGTCCAGAAGATGGCACAAAACGCGTTTTTGAAACAGCTTCCAAAGCCCGACTACGTAAAGTTGAACCATCCCCAAAATCTTTATCCATTGAAATAAACCATTGCGGTGTATTGCGAAAAATAACGGGTTTTTTTGAACGCCAACTATGGGGATAGGAATGCTTTAAACGCCCCCGTGCAAACAATCGATCTGCTTTAATTAAAGCATTAATGACCTCTTTATTGGCATCACCCATTTTTCCATTATCATCAATAACACGTGCAGGTCCTCCTTCACGATCTGGTCCTAAACCTGGAACATCTTTCGTATAGAACCCTGCATCATCAACAGGAAACGGTATAGATGAATCAATCCCCGCTTGCTCCAGTAAGGACTTATAATCATTCCAAATTTCAAAGTCCTCACGCCCATGGCTTGGTGCTGTATGGACAAAACCTGTACCAGCACTCTCTGTTACGTGCGAACCATCAAGCAATGGAATTTTATAATTATACCCTCCAGCTAAACCTTTGAGTGGATGAGAAAGAACAAGAGCTTTCAACTCTTCAGAAGAAATAACACGCAAATGCTTCAAAACAAGTTTGGCTTTTTCTCCACAACTCATCGCTAAAGCGTCTGCAAAGAGAAGCTTTTCTCCCACTTGAGGACCAAAATCATTTTCAGCACTTTCAACTTCGTAAATACTATAAGAAATTTGCGAAGAATAACTCACTGCACGATTGCTTGGAATCGTCCACGGTGTTGTTGTCCAAATGACGACATGAGCACCATATAAATCATCAGAATTTGCTTCAAAAACAGGAAACTTAACCCAAAGCACCTCTGATTCATGATCATGATATTCAATCTCAGCCTCTGCCAAAGCCGTACGTTCCACAACAGACCACATCACTGGCTTGGAACCACGATAAATCTGATCTGACATAGCAAATTTTATCAATTCACTGGCAATGCGTGCTTCTGCATGAAAAGCCATTGTAGTATAAGGCGTGTTAAAATCTCCCACAACACCAAGGCGTTTAAATTCTTCACTTTGAATAGTTACCCAATGCTGTGCAAATTCACGGCATTCTTGACGAAACTCGTTAAGAGGTACCTCATCCTTATTTTTTCCTTGTGCTCGATATTTTTCTTCAATTTTCCATTCAATTGGAAGCCCATGGCAATCCCAACCAGGTACATAATTTGCATTAAAACCGCGCATTTGGAATGAACGAACAACCACATCCTTTAGAACTTTATTTAAAGCATGCCCGATATGAATATGACCATTTGCATAAGGCGGACCATCATGAAGAATATAAAATGGACGATCTTTTGCTTGTTGACGCAATTGCGCATAAAGCCCCATATTTTCCCAACGCGCCATCAATTCAAGCTCTTTTTGCGGAAGCCCTGCACGCATAGGAAAATTTGTCTGTGGGAGATAAAGAGTTTTTGAATAATCTATTGTTTCATTTTTCACAGCCATTGTGAAATATCCCTGTCCACTTTTACGATTTCATTTTTGCATAACTTCCCTGAACCCTGCAACTCTGGTTTTTATCTATAGGGAAAGCCGAGCTTATCATTCGTATTAAGCAGCGATCAGGAAAATATATCATCACACTCTATGGGCTTTATCATGAAATTCACAAGAAAAGAAACCAAAAAGTGATCTTAAAAAAAAATAAAGGCTCCACTGACAGTGGAGCCTCTTAGAAATTTACTCTTTAAAAAATTAGAATTTATAAGCTACACCAACACGGAAATCATTGGTTTTGTAGTTAACTTCAAGTTTTTCCTTTGCAAATTTCTTTTTACCAAAATCAGAGTAACGATATTCTGCACGTACAATCACATTATCTAGAAGCGAGAAATCAACGCCACCACCAAGTGTGTAACCAATCATGGTTTTTGTTTCATCAGCTAAGTTCTTAGAAGAAACGACTCTTCCATCCTCATCCTTAACAGATATTGATACAGTGTCTTGGAATTGCCCATAAGCAATACCACCAGCAAGATAAGGCATAAAGCGATCAGCAGCAAAACCAATACGTACCCGTGTAGCACCACCCCAATTTTGTTTGAAAGTATGACTTAAAGTTTCAACTGCATCCTCTTGATCAAGACCAAGTTCAGAAGCCATCTTTTTTATTTGTTCTATACCATATACACTGGAAGCGTTCTTATCCACCGCTTGTGTACTTTGTGCACCGTGTCCAGACATATTCTGTCCACCATGAGAACGAGAAGCATGTGGATTAGTACCATT
>NZ_JBHIOZ010000047.1:0-10872 GCF_042195805.1 Bartonella sp. AP57NXGY
GCGGTTGTAGCTCAGTTGGTTAGAGCGCTGGTTTGTGGCACCAGAGGTCGTAGGTTCAAATCCCACCAACCGTACCATTGATTTCCTTACAACTTTTCTCATTCTCCTTTCCAGTGTTTTGTAAAGCGGTTAAAAGACGCAGTTTTCGGCGTTTTTTGCCTTTGACTGATAACAGAGCCGAGGCCTTGCGCGGGTGTATTTTCCTCTTTTTCGCCCAAAATGGCCAAAACGTCTCATTGAGCGGAGACTTTTTTAAAAAGGTCTCCGCTCAATTTATATTTATTTTTCAATATGTTATAAAATTGCTCATTTTATGGTCGGTATGCATCTTGTGGGTGGCGCGCGTGATACGAACCTAAGGCCTCTGTTTAAGTAGAATCGCTATAATTCCCCTATAAGGTTTTGTTTTTTTACAGTAAGCTTGCAATATGCATGAAAATAAATATTCTATTCTTCTATACTGAGCATAAGGGGAAATGCAGTGATGAGTATAATAGCGGGTGAAGATAAAATTGATTAGCCTTTTACTAAAGAAACCCTTTACTATTTTTTATGCCAGTGCTGGTGTCTGTGAGGAAAAACGTAGACATATTATGTTGTATCTCATCAATAAATATATTACATGGATTTGGGTTATCATATTTTTTGCTAATGGGCTGCCCAATGTTTTTTTGAAGGGACTCCCCAGCTTTGGTGGATCAATATGGGTTTAGTTTGTGTTGGTATCTTTTTTTCTAAATATTTTCCTAACATGATGCGATATTTTTATCGCATCAAACATCATGGAGCATAATATGTCATTGTTTAACATTCTGACTGGAACTCCTTTATGGGCCTGGATTTTGCTTATTTTTCTCATTGCGAGGGGAATAATCGCATTGAAAGATAGGGAAATGAAGGTTAACCGCCTTTTTCTATTGCCGTTAGTCTTTCTTTTTTTGGGCGCAAGCGATGTGATTAAAGAGCTGGCGTTCCTGCGCTGGGGAGCAGTCTCAATGTTGGCAGGGCTGATGATCGGCGTTGGCGTTGGCTGGTTGCTCTGGCGTGCTACTGCGCGTTTAAAAATCAAAGAAGGAACGGATTTCATTATTCTGCCTGGTACGCCGTTGACGCTGACATTTATTCTTATCGCTTTTGTCATCAAATTCACATTGATTGTTTTTCTCAAGGTTGTACCTGATTTGAAATATGCATTTGATTTTAACCTTCTTTTTGGTCTTTTAAGTGGGTTCACTGGTGGTGTGTTTTGGGGCGGCTCATTAAATTTATATATAACATTTCGAAAAAATATAAATTAGTTCCTATATCCTTAGCTGTTGATGCTTCTGTCAAGTATTATGATACAGAAGCGTCCGCTGTTTTACGTTGAAACTGCGGCTGCTATACGACTAAGTGGCCTTACGTCTGAGTATGCAAGAGCGGCAGAGTTTATACAGTCTACGCCATAATATGTGGAGCACTCTTGCGGGAATGAGTGCATTATTATTGCGATATACATGTAACCCTCTAGCTAATATTATATTAGTAAGGCTGTTTTTTGAAGCCGCTTGTAATTACGGTGTGTTTTTAAAGAGAACGTTCGAACCGATGTATCGCTTGCAGTACCATTTCTCTTTATAAAACTATTCTCATTTCTTTTAGAAATCTGCACTTCTCAGCTTTTTTTGCGTATGATCGATAACGTAGTTAAGATCCTTGAGATAGTGAATTTTTATCTCTTTTTGCTAAAAATGCTCAAACCATCTTATTTAGTCGAGACTTTGTTTAAGAAGGGATCTTCTAAATTTATTTTTTCAATAGGATATAAATTTCTCGTTTTGGGTGCGCGGTAAACTTATAGCAGCAATAAGCTTAGGTTTATTGGTTCTAAGCGTGGAGGGAGTTGAGCTATCCAATGAAAAAGAATAAATTGCATTTTTGTCTAACTTTGTGAACACACACTATTTTCTGGACTAATCGAGGAAATAGAACATTCCTGTGTTGAGAGGATTAGACAATGAGTTGTAAACAATTAGAGCAAGAAATAGCCACTGTAAAGTATACGTTAATGTAGGAGCCCAAAGCCTTATGGCACACTTATTTCAGTGACGATTATTTAGGACAAACGCATCATGTGCTTGTGGTGTCAAAAGGCTATCAATGAGGGCAAGATTTACAAAAGCTTGAAAGCTATTGCTAAGCATATTACCGGCATCAATTGGAATGGCCATTTGTTTTTTGGCCTTGTAAGGCGGGGATGAGAGGATGACTGGGGACAAGAAAGGTGCTTAAACAAGCGATAAAACCAATACGCGGCGCTATATATAGACGTAAAACCGAAGAAGGTTTAAAGCAAGAGTTTAACTGACGGGACGACAAAAAGAAGCAGACGAAAGCTTTGTTAAAGCTTACCGTCATGAAGGTTGGCAATTAATACCAACGTTGCTGATAATGTAAAAATCATGCCGCAATATATTTAAGGAGCGAGTGCAAGAGATTAATACATTCCTATGGCAGATTGTAAAAGCATGGTTTGTACATGAGTCTAATTATATGATTGATAAGGCAATACAAATCACTCAGGGATAAAATGATAAGAGCTATATTTTATTATGAATCTGACACACAGTATAAAACCTATAAAGGCAAAGCGTTTTATGGCATGGGAAGGATTTTCAGCTTGCTGGTGGGCGTTTGAGGGTGTTTTTACACACCGTGAAAGGTATTTTAGCAAATCTTGCTTGTGCGGACAAGGGAGAACTAGAAGTGGATGCTGACATAATCCCTTGTGAAATGGTTTTTATTGCGTCAAAATAAATGATGAAGAAATTTATGTTTTCGTTGGCAGTGATAGTACTTGTATGTGCTTGACCAAGCCACATGTGACGCAATTTTAAAATTACCCATGGTGGCATGTCGTCAAATTGACGATACAGCTCTTCGATTTGTAAGAAATATGACAAGGCTAAAAGATAGACATATTTGGGATGTGCTTGTGCCAATTGATAAGCTTATTGATAATATTTGTAAGTGCCATAATAGCACACAAGAAAAAATATAAAATAACCGCCTTTATTATGCCAAACAGCGGCTAATTTAGGGCGCGAAATTATTGCTTTTTCAAAGTAAATCAAAGAAAGGCAAAATGATCAAAATGTGGTAATGCGAATTGATCTAGCCGACTTGCGTAAGCAAAAAGACATAAAACAAGCACAAGAAACTTTAAAAAATAAAGAGAACAGCTTATATGACACTTTTCATGAAAGTAAATTTGCAGAGGATATAGAAATAAATAGGATAAAAGGAATTGCGACGTACAAAAGAAATATTCATAGACATATTTTATACTAAGCGTAACGGAGAAGCGCAAAGATGAGTATAATAGCGGGTGAAGATAGAATAGAGGGCATGAGTCAAAGCCCTGTTAATCCAGACATAGAAAAGTTAAAAGCAGCCTTTCCGCAATGTTTTGCTGAGGGAAAGCTGGATATAGATCAGCTTCTTAATCTATGCGGCGAATATATTGATAATGATTTTGAGAAGTTCAAATTTGAATGGAAGGGCAAAGGAGCAAGTTTAAAGCTTGCACAAAAGCCTTCACTAGCGACATTGCGCCCGAAGCGCGAGGAGAGCGTAAACTTTGATAATACACATAATCTTTATATTAAGGGCGATAATCTTGAAGTGTTAAAACTTATCCAGCGGGCTTATTTTGGCCAAGTGAAGATGATCTATATAGACCCGCCCTATAATACGGGGAATGATTTTATCTATGATGATGATTTTAAAGACCCATTGGCGCGATATAAGGAAGTGACCAAGCAGACAACGAAGTCAAACCCTGAGACAATGGGGCGGTTTCACACGGCTTGGCTCAATATGATTTATCCGCGCTTGCTTTTGGCACAGACCTTATTGCGTGACGATGGGGTGATCTTTATCTCGATTGATGATCATGAGGTGCATAATTTGCGCAAAGTGTGCGACGAGGTGTTTGGTGAAGAAAATTTTGTTGCTCAATTGGTGTGGGAGAAGGTTCACACGCGCAAGAATTCAGCGAAATATTTTTCTGTCAGCCATGAATATATTATATGCTACGCAAAGTATAAGGAGAATTTCAAGAGAAACCTGTTACCGCGACCAGATAGTTCAGCATATAAAAATCCTGATAATCATCCTAAGGGACCTTGGAAAGCGGACCCCATTACGGCTCATAAACCCTATGCGGCCAATTATACAATTACCAAGCCGAATGGGGTGGTTCTGAAAAGGCCGCAAGGGCGTTATTGGGCTTTTAGCGAAAAAGTTTTGAAAGAAAAAATTGCTAATGATGAGATCATATGGGGCGAAGGCGAATCCTATCCTATGATTAAAAGGTTTTTAAATGAGACTCAAGATGGGTTGGTTCCTACGACTTTTTTCGGCAAGGAGATCGATGCCAATTTTGATGAAGAATTTGCAGGAATTTTTAAACGAGAGTTTTCAGGTGATACCGCTTTTTCCAAACGTGAAATTGATCAATTAATGCATGTTCAAGGATTGTTTGAATATATTAAACCTACCAAACTCATAAAATTGCTCATGCAAATCGGCATGAACAAAGACGACATCATTCTCGATTTTTTTGCTGGCTCTAGTACAACAGCGCATGCAGTGATGGCTTTGAATGCCGAAGATGGTGGCAATCGCAAATTCATCATGGTGCAATTGCCTGAATTGTGTGATGAGAAGAGCGAAGCTTATAAGGCTGGTTATAAAACTATCTGCGATATAGGTAGCGAACGTATTCGCCGCGCTGGTGCACAAATCAAGCAAAAGCATGAAGCAGAATTCACAAGCAAGCAGCCTTTAGACATCGGATTTCGCGTGCTAGAGCTCGATAGTTCCAACTTTTCCATATGGGACGATAGCCCGATTGATCCGAATGCACTTGATGTTAAAGAACAATTGCAAATGCGTTTGGATCATATTTTACGGGGGGTGAATTCCGAGCGCTCTCATCAAGATATTATCTTCGAGATCATACTTAAATATGGTTGGCCATTGGATTTAAAAATTTATCCTTTACCAATCAATGGCAAAAAATTCTATTATATAGGTGAGAGCGAAGGCGATGTCTTAGTGATTATAGCCATAGACCCCCCCTTGGACCCCGAAGATGCGGAAGAGATGATAAAGTATTTGCCCGTAAAAATCGTAGCGCTTGATGCGGCCTTTAAAAGTGATGAGGCGCTTATTAATTGCGACTTTATCTTTAAAGACAATGAAGTAAGTTTTGATAAAATTTAAACTATAGAGAGACGATTGGGGCGGCGATATGAAACTTAAATTTAAACAACAAGAATTTCAAAATGATGCCGTTAAAAGCGTCATTGATTTATTTAAAGGCCAACCACGACGAGATTCTTCTATTTTCTTGTGTTCAGAACAAGGACAATTAGCGTTAAATGAATTTGGTTATGGTAATCAATTATTGATTAGTGATGAAACTATATTAGCAAATTTACAAGAGGTGCAACAGAACAATAAACTCGTGGCGAGTAAGGCGCTAGAGCAAAAGCAGTTTTCTATTGAGATGGAAACGGGAACAGGCAAAACTTATGTTTATAGCAAGACGATTTTTGAGTTAAATCAACGCTATGGCTTTATCAAATTTATTATCGTCGTACCAAGTGTTGCTATTCGCGAAGGGGTATATAAATCACTTCAAGTAACAAGGGAGCATTTTCAAGCAGAGTTTGATAATCTGCCCTATCGTTATTTTATTTATAATTCAAAAGATCTTTCGCAAATTCGCCAATTTGCAAGCTCTACCAATATTGAAATTATGATTATCAATATTGATGCATTTAAAAAAGCGGAAAATATTATCAATCTTCCGCAAGATAGACTGAATGGCGAAAGTGCTATGCGCTATATCCAAGATACAAATCCGATTGTGATCATAGATGAACCGCAATCGGTGGATAGTACAGCAAAAGCGAAAGAGGCTATTGCGAGCCTTAATCCGCTTTGTGTTTTCCGCTATAGTGCCACGCATAAAGAGGAGATTAATCTTTTATATCGTTTAACACCTGTTGATGCTTATCAAAAAGGACTGGTAAAGCAAATTTGTGTCTCTTCTAATCAGATAGAGCAAGATTTTAACCGTCCCTATATTGCCTTGAAATCCGTATCACACAAACATGGCTTTAAGGCGCGCTTAGAGTTGGATATTGCGGGAAAGAATGGCACTGTGAGCCGCAAAACAGTTACAGTGAGACAAGGCGATGATCTGTATCGCGTTACGGGCGGGCGTGAGCTTTATAGGGGTTATATTGTTTCGGGTATCAATTGCATGGCGGGGGATGAAGCTGTTGAGTTTTCTGATACTGAAGTTGTCAAATTTGGCCACGCCCTTGGTGATGTGAATACAATAGAGCTTAAACGCGCGCAAATTTATCGCACTATAGAAACACATTTAGATAAAGAATTGCGGCTTGCGCCTTTAGGGATTAAAGTTTTATCACTTTTTTTTATTGATGAGGTGGCTAAATATCGTAGCTCTGATGAAGAGCCAGCACTTTATGAGCGTATGTTTGAAGAATGTTATGAAGAGCTGTTGACGAAAAAGAAATATGCCTCCTTACGAACTAAGTTTGCGCAAAATGTTCGAAATGTGCACGGCGGTTATTTCTCGCAAGACAAGAAAGGCGTGTATAAGGATACAAAGGGCGACAGCCAAGCTGATGATGACACTTATAACACGATTATGCGTGATAAGGAGTGGTTATTATCTTTTGCATGCCCCTTGCGTTTTATCTTTTCACATTCTGCCTTGAGAGAAGGCTGGGATAATCCGAATGTGTTTCAAGTGTGTATGTTGATTGAGCAAAAATCGAATTTTACCGCACGGCAAAAGATTGGTCGCGGTTTGCGCTTGTGCGTAAACCAACACGGTGAACAGGTAGAAGATAAAGATATAAATGTGCTGCATGTCATGGTGAATGAAAGCTTTGCTGAGTTTGTGAGTACATTGCAAAAAGAATTAGAGGCGGATATTGGTTATAAACTTGGTACATTGCAGATGGAGCATTTGGTTGGCCGTATTTATGAAGATGTAAAATATGTGGCCGCTAAAGTGGAAGTATCGCAAGCACAAAAAATTGTTAAAATACTTGTTGCAAAAGATTTTATTGATGAGGCGGGTGTCGTTAAAGTAGATCAAGATTTAGTGGCGAGCGAATTTGAGGCTATAGGGGCGGAGGAAATGCCACGCGAATTGCGTCAAGAAATTGTGAAAAAAACTGATGCGGGCGCGCTTATTAATGTTGAGACGCTGCAAGATCTGATTTATATGACAGCTGTGACGGAAACAAAAATTCTGTCTTCGCAAGAGGCTGCTGATATATTGGTTGAGTTGCGTGAAAAAGCCTTGCTTACATCAGCAGGAAAAATCACAGATACATTAAAAGCGCAATGGGCGACTGGGACGTTAGATTTAAGTGAACGTTTTAGTAAAGGGCAGAAGCAAGCTGTGCTGCAGGCGCTAGAAGCGAGCCAAGCCATGCCGATTATTCGTAATGCTACGCGCGAGGTGCGGGTTAAGCTTAAAAAGCAAACAGTGGCTTCACCAGAGTTTTTGGCCTTGTGGGAGAAGATCAATAAAAAGACCACTTATCGTGCAAAGCTTGATCGCACAGAGTTTGTTGCCAAAGCAGTGGATGCAGTGGAAAAAATGGCGCCAGTTGCGCCCGCGCATTTGGTTTATCAGACAGCAGAGATAGAACTGGATAGTGCTGGTGTGACCTATGAAGAGCAGTTATTAAAGCAGAGTGCGCTTGATTATAGTTTTTGTGCACTGCCGAACATTGTACATTATTTGACCTTAAAGCTGAAATTAACCACAAAGACAATTATTGGTATTTTGACCAAGAGTGGCCGTGAGCATGAGTTTGTAAAAAATCCACAAGCTTTTTTAGAGCGCATAGAAGAAATACTCAATAAAACCCATGTTAATCTTACAATTGATGGCATTAAATATTTAAAGCTGGTCGGGCAAGAATATAGTGTGCAAGAGCTTTTTACCAGTGAAGAGCTTGTGGCAAATTTAGAGCGTACAGCTGTTGTGAGTGAGAAGAGTGTGTATGATCATGTGGTTTATGAAAGCAGTGTGGAGAAAGAGTTTGCACAAAGTCTTGAAAATGATCCTGAAGTCAGATTGTTTTTTAAACTACCAAGAAGTTTTAAAATAGCCACTCCCATTGGTTCTTATACGCCTGATTGGGCAGTTTTTTTAGAGCGAGATGGCGAACAAAAGCTTTACTTTGTGCTGGAGACAAAAGGGGCAAACAGCGAGTTTGATTTGCGACTTAAAGAAATACTGAAGATTAAATGCGGCAAAGCGCATTTTGCTGCACTGCAAACGAGCGTTGCGTTTAACGACCAGCCGGTGATAAATTGGCGTGAATATAAGCGTACTTTGCCCGAAGGGGCGCATGAGTTTCCAAGTGCTGCGGTGGTTGTTACAGAATGATTGGAGCATGAAATACTTAAGGGGGAGGGGAGAAAAGCTTTTTATATCAAAATAATAAATTGATAAAAGGTAGTTATAATGTACACTTCATGTTGAATTTAATTGTTTTCATTTAATACAGGAGGTAAAGTTATGAAAACTAAAGATATGTATAAACCACTGAAAAAAAATTAAACGGGTTGATGTTGCTGCGCTCAAAGCCCGAGCAAGTGAGCAGAAAATGGCTGCTTGAGGCGCTTCTATGAATTGAAGTTTTAAAATATACAAAGCTGGCGGCAAAAAAAGCTGCCAGCTTTATAGCTTTTGGATATATTAATGACGATAGATTATGAAGTTAAAAAGTTGCTCTATGGCTGTGGGGCAATGAGCGAGGTTCGGCTGATTACAGGTTCCTTCCATGCTTTTTTTTCTTGTCTATGGGCGTTAGTATAGCACAGTTAGCCTTATTGCAAATTGTGTTTAGCGCGGCTATTTGTATTTTTAAAGTGCCTTGTGGGATTTTAGGAGATAAAATTGGCGTTAAAAAAATGTTATCTTATCATGTTTCTTTTTTTCGCTCTTCTTCTTTTTATCTATTTACGCGCCTAATCTTTCTGTCTTAATTCCGGCAGAAATTATATATGCTTTAGGCTTTGCTTTATGTTCTGGCGCTGATAGCACATGGATTAAAGGCTTAATCGACGGCGGTGGATACAAGGGTAGTTTGATCTACCACCAAGTAAACGTCTATAAGCGGGAACTGATGGCATTCATGAATATGGTTGCTGGTGCGCTAGGTGTTCTTATTGTTTTGTGTATGGATAATTATCAGTCGGCATATTATTTTTGTTCTTTCGGGTTTCTCGTGCTTGTATTCTTGTTTAGTCGGGTGACGGGGATAGGTATTGCATCTGCTTCGGATAGTCAGTAAATAGACTCGGGTTCTTTGTTGCATGCAACAGAAGCTTTTACTTATTTAGTTACCTCAAAAATTGGGTTATATTACATATTGATATGTGGTTTTATTGTTGCTGCATTGCAGCCAATATTTCATTTTTGGCAACCTTTTATTTTGGGACAGACAGGAGTATTAGACAATGCGACAGGAAAGACTAAAATTCTTATTCTTGGCCTGTGCTTTGTGTCTTATACTCTCGTAAAATACTTATTTAATCGCTTTGTGATTAAATATCTTATGCAAAAATATGCTCCTATGGCGATAACTTTGTGCTCACTCGTCCTAAGTGCTGTTGTTATGCTTGCTCTGCTTCTCGTTGCAAACAGTTGGGCTCCTATTATTTTATTCACCGTATTTCACAGTTTTTTTCTGTTCCTATGACGCAGTTTGAAGCAGAATTTTTTAAACATATTCAACAAAAGAATGCAAATACGGTTTTATCCATTGTTAGTTTTCTTGCGCGTATTTTTGGTATTTTAGCGCTTGTGCTGATTGTTGGTTGGCAAATAATGTTTGTATAGAAGCAGCTTTTTGTTTTGCCTTGGTTTGTATATGTTCAATTATCCCGCTTAATTTGGCTTGGCTTTATACTGATAAAAAGTTAATAAAAAACGAAGAGGTCTGAGAGTGAAGATACAGTTGAATAGGGACTTGCCTATGACTTACATAAAGACACAGGAAAAAATAGTGTGTGGGTCATCTTATATGGATTGAGTCGAAATTAATAGCTGTCCATCGTTTTTAGCAGAGATGCTTACCGATTTGAATGCGCCAAATGATTGTGCTGTTATTCTCCAGAAATATCGCGAACGAGTATATCAAGAGGATATGATATTGATGTGTTGTTAAATGAATACTTCAGATTGGATTCGGAGGAGGCCAAAATTATTATTTTTGAGGAGGGCAATCATTCATATGAAGTCTCTATAGGTTTTGTGATGTGGACATGGTACGTATAGTTATAGAATGCTCTCCTAGTGAGTGCTAGATGGTGCTTTTGCGTTCGTAAAATATTGTGCGTTGGTTGTTGAACTAAAGTTTCATAATTTTAGATCGTAGAGCGGTGGGGCATCGAGGTGTCTTATGTATCATAAACGCTCTTTTTTAATTGGTGTATAGGCACAATGGATTGTAAAAATGCTAATGCCTGTGTTTTTTGACAACTTGGTCGGCTTTGTTTTTTTTACGTATGTAAGCAGCGAGTAAGCAAAGGTTAGCACAGGTGTATTACTTGCAGTACCAAAAAGTTTGATTAAAAATACTAAAAATGGATATACAAGACGAACAAACGGCTCGCTGAGGATCTTTTATCAATGACTGTAGTTGCTTGGGGGCATAATATTGTACAAAAAACCAATAAAGGTGCATTGCGCTTCTTTTTTAAGAACTGGGCATCTCCTCTTACCTTAATGCGTTCTCATTATGCATCCTTTACACAAGA
>NZ_JBHIOZ010000048.1:0-5487 GCF_042195805.1 Bartonella sp. AP57NXGY
CCTTCTTTACCAACCAAAACTGCAATAGGTAAGCTCCAATTGGGCCAGTGATCAATAAGCTGAAAAGCCATACGATTGCTTTCCGTTACCACTAAATCCTCAAATTGAAAAATCGGATCATAAGGAAAATTTAAAGATAATTGCGTTTCACGCCCATTCATTTTAGCGGCTCCGAATTTCCGCTTCGCGAATACATCTGAGAACTCAGATAAGTATGAAGAGCAAAACGAACTAAAACGCCAACAGCCGCTGCCGCAGGAACAGCAACAAGCATACCAGTAAAACCAAAGAGTGAAGAAAAAGCAAAAAGTGAAAACATCAACCATACGGGATGTAATCCCACTGATGAACCTACAAGCTTGGGTTGAAGAATATAACCTTCAATAAATTGACCAATTAAAAAAAGTGCCATCACAACAATGATTCCCCCCCAATTATTGGGATAAAACTGGACCCATGCAATACCAACAGAAAGGACCAAACCACTCATTGTGCCGATATAAGGAACAAAGCTAATAAGACCAATAAACATACCAATCAAAAGACTAAAATTGAGTCCTGCAATCGTTAAACCAATAGCATAATAGCCTCCCAATATGAGACAAACTGTTCCTTGTCCACGAACAAAGCCTGCAATAGCTCTATCCATTTCATGAAAAATACTACGAACGGTTTCCAGATGATCCCGCGGTATTAACGAATCGATTGCTGTTACCATACGTGGCCAATCTAATAACATATAAAATGCCACCACAGGTGCCACAACAAATAGGCTAACGATATTAACGATTGATTTTCCTGACTTTAAAAGTGAATTCAAAAGAGACGTAATAAAATCCGAACCTTCTCCCAAAAATCCTTTAATATTATTCCGTAATTCATTTGGATCACTTCCAAAATAGCGCCTTAACCAATCAAAATCATGCTCAACAAAAAAGGTTTGAATACGATTAATGTAAACAGGTAAACCATCACTCATAAATTGCTGTATTTGCCAACTAATAACAGGAATCAAAATAATTAAAGCAGCAACAAAGGTAATAACAATAAATAGGGTGATAAGGACAGTCCCAAACACACGACGAATACCAAATTTTTCAAGTAATTGAACAATGGGATTGAGAAAATAAGCCAACACAATCCCTGCCACAAAAGGAAGCAAAATTGATCCAAAAACAAACATAAAAAGAATGAAAAAAATCAGCGTACCAAGCCAAAAAAAGATTTGTCTTTTCATATTATTCGGCAAAGGTAATTGAGTATACGCTGGCACATAAGTCTTATAACGATCACGAGATGTATTCTCACTCACTTTCTTTCTCATAAGCTGCCAAGAGGACTGTCCGTGATTATCTGATATCTTGCTCATAAAATATCCTAAAAAATTCTTCACAAAAAATTATAAACAACTTCAAAATAAGGTACAAGAAAAGTTGCTTATTTTCTTATCAATATCTCTTGCAGAGAGAACTCTATCATGGCATTGCATAATATCAAAACCTGATTTTCCATTAAAGGAAGGCTCCAATGAGCAATCAAGATCTTACAAATAATAAATCCAAGGCTGGGGATAAATCCAAAGCTGGTCTTACCTACGCAAAAGCCGGTGTAAACATCGATATGGGTAATGCCATGGTAGAAAAAATTAAACCCTTTATACGCGCAACAAAACGAGCCGGAACAGATGCAGAAATTGGCGGTTTTGGTGGACTTTTTGATTTAAAAGCAGCAGGCTTTACGGATCCTATCCTAGTAGCAGCCAATGATGGTGTGGGAACAAAATTAAAAATTGCCATTGAAGTAGGTCACCATAACACTGTAGGTATTGATCTTGTAGCTATGTGTGTCAATGATTTACTCGTACAAGGGGCTGAACCTCTCTTTTTTCTGGATTATTTTGCAACTGGAAAGCTTGACCCTGAACAAGGAGCTGCGATTGTTTCCGGTATTGCAGAAGGATGTAAACAAGCCGGTGCTGCCCTTATTGGAGGAGAAACTGCAGAAATGCCAGGAATGTATGCAGAGGGAGATTATGATCTAGCTGGTTTTGCTGTTGGAGCATGCGAACGTAGCAAGCTACTCCCTTCAAAAGATTTGACAGAAGGTGATATTATATTAGGTCTAAGCGCCTCTGGAATTCATTCCAATGGCTTTTCGCTTGTTCGACGAATCATCCAGCAAAATTATCTCAAATGGAATGACCCTGCCCCTTTTTCCCCCGAAAGCAGCCTTGGTATAGCACTTCTTACACCAACACGCATTTATGTAAAATCGCTTCTTCCCATCATGCGAAAATATGAAGGGATTAAAGCTCTTGCTCATATTACGGGTGGAGGTTTTCCTGAAAATATTCCACGTGTCCTTCCATCCTCTCTCTGCGCTGAAATTAATCTTTCTAGCATCAATGTTCCAGCAGTATTTTCATGGATTGCCAAACAAGGTAAAATAGAAGAAACAGAAATGTTAAGAACATTTAATTGTGGTATTGGCATGATCATTATCGTAGCACAGCATGCAGCTGAAACAATTACACAAGCTCTTGAAAGAAAAGGAGAGACTGTAACTCCCCTTGGCATTTTAACAAAATGCCAAGATCAAAATAAAGGAATACTTTATAAAGGGGTACTGCATTTATGAAAAAACAAATCGTCGTTTTCATTTCTGGTAATGGATCCAATATGGTCGCCCTTGCTCAAGCTAGCCAACAAACGGCATATCCTGCTGAAATCGTCGCGGTTATTTGCGATAATCCGCGTGCCAACGGTATTGAAAAAGCGCAAAACCATAACTTACCTATTCATATTGTTGATCGTAAAATTTACAAAACAAAAGAAGAGCATGAAGAAAATATTTTTACAATTTTAAATCAATATAAACCGGATTTTCTCTGCTTTGCAGGGTATATGCGCCTTATCTCACCACGTTTTGTAAAACTTTATGAAGGACGAATTCTAAATATTCATCCTTCTCTTTTGCCTTCATTTAAAGGCTTAAACACACATGAAAAAGCTTTACAAGCAGGTGTAAAAATCACGGGTTGCACTGTTCACCTTGTTACAGAAGACATGGATGCAGGAAAAATCCTTGCCCAAGCAGCCGTTCCAGTCTATCCCCATGATACTGCTGAGTGCTTAGCACAAAGAGTTCTTAAAGCAGAGCATAAACTCTATCCCGAAGCCTTAAAAGCATTTATTGAAGGGAAGAGCAAAATGGTCGATACGCAACAACAGCTTTTATCTTTTTGAGTGTATCAACAATCTATTAATCAGCATATTTCAATGCTTTACACATAGTTTTTGCTCAGTATCTACAATTGAAAATCTCTATGAAATATTGACATAATAGAGTCCATCTCTTCATAAATTTTTGCACAAAATATGTAATTTTTTGAATTTTAGTTCATTTTTAAAATTTTTCTTCTTTATTCAATTCTATGACATTATCATAAGCTCTATTTATCAAAATACTCTCGTATTTCGCCTAAAAAATCTTAAAATACGCAATTTTCTATTGCATAAATTTTTGTTTATGACGAAAGTGTTTCTTTAACTGTTACAGCTAACTGTTTGAGTGTAAAAGGCTTAGATAAAAAACCAAAAACAGCATCTTGTGGAAGATTTTTAGCAAAGGCATCTTTTGCATATCCAGAAACGAAAAGAAATTTGATATCAGGATAGTTTTTACGGACTTCCTTCAATAAAGTGGGCCCATCCATTTCTGGCATCACCACATCGGAAACAATAATATCAACTTCTCCTTTTTGTTCCTCAAGAATAGAGAGTGCTTCCACCCCACTTGCTGCCTCTAAAACCGTATATCCTCTCATTTGAAGAGCTCTTACCCCCCCCATTCTGACCGCATCTTCATCTTCAACCAATAAAACAGTCGCAGATCCTGTTAAGTCTATATTTTTATCTTTCTCTTCATCTTTTTCAATCTTTTGAGAAATTTCTCCTTTTATATTGGGGATATAACGGGGAAGAAAAATATGAAATGTTGCTCCTTCACCTTCTTTACTTTCACAATAAATATACGCACCGCTCTGCTTGATAATTCCATAAACCATTGATAAACCAAGTCCTGTTCCTTTTCCAACTTCTTTTGTTGTAAAAAATGGCTCAAACATTTTTTCTTGTATAGCAGCAGATATACCAGCCCCTGTATCTGAAATAGTCAATTGCACATACTCGCCAATTGCTAATCCAAGATGATTAAATTCAGCACTTTGTTGCTTTGTAATATTATTTGTTGCAATCGTAACAACACCTCCATCTAACATGGCATCACGCGCATTAATAACCAAATTCATAATAACACGCTGAAAAGATGCTTGATCAACTTCAACGCTCCACAAATCTCTTCCATGGATAATTTTTAACTGAATATTATTCCCCAAAAGTGGTAAAATAAGATTGCGGATATCTGATAAAAATTCAGTAAAATCGACTTCTTCAGGTCGAAGTGTTTGCTTTCTAGAAAAAGCTAATAATTGCTGGACAAGAGCAGCTGCACGATTAGCATTGTTTTTAATATTGATCAGATCAGCATGAGCAGGATCAGAACTACGATGCGTATTTAAAAGAAGATCACACGACATTAAAATTGCTGTTAAAACATTATTAAAATCATGAGCAATGCCGCCAGCCAATTGTCCTACAGCTTGCATCTTCTGACTTTGCATCATTTTATCTTCAAGAGTTTTTTGTTCGGTTGTTTCAATGACAGAGATAATAAGCAAATTTTGCAATGCATCACCGTGATAGGGCGGTACAGACATAATATGGAGCCGTAAATGGCATTCTTCATTTTTTTCTAAAACAGTTTCTAGAGAAACAAAATAATTTTTATTTGTCGCAATTCTCTGAAAAGAACGCTCTAACTGCACACAATCACGACGAGAAATAACATCATAAAAATTGACAGCTTTGTCCATACATCCCGTGAGTGATGAAAAAGCTTTATTCATATGAACCAATTGCCCTGCATGATCCACCACGGCTATTGCAAAAGGACTCGCATCAAAATATTCTCCTAATATACTGGGTAATTTTAATTGATCATCTTCTTCTTTTTGTATTTGTTGTGGAATGATCACAACACGATAAATGGCTTCCTCTTCTAAGAGAGAAGAAACAGATATAAGACAATGGAATATTTTCTCACAAGTCGTGTGTGAATTTAAACATAACGAAAACCTATAAGGTAAAGAGTAACCTGAACTTTGATATCTGTTGGTTTGTAAACAGATATCACTCCATGAGCTCTTAGCGCCAACGCTATCAAATAACGAATCAAAATTATATTGACCAATTGAGAAATTCGCTAAATCAATTGAAAACCATTCGGCAAAAGTCGCATTGGCATAAAGAATAGTTCCTTGTCTATTAACGGATACAAAACCAATAGAAGCTTGATCCAAGTGATTGATAGCCTCTTGAAGGTTCGAGAAAAAAACTTCTCGCGTTTGTTGTAAGTGCGAAATATCAG
>NZ_JBHIOZ010000048.1:5587-10849 GCF_042195805.1 Bartonella sp. AP57NXGY
GCAATAACCCTATAACAAGACACTTCAGGCTTATAGGTCAGAATTTTTCGATAGTTTTGATTAGAATAATAAACAAAACCAGAAAGATCAGAGATTACAATTGCATCATCGCTCCTATTAAAGATGCTAAAATCAAAATCTTCATGCGACCACACATGATATCTTAAAATTCCCATTCCACACAAAACGAGTGTTGCAACACCGATCATTGCTAGAATCAAAAAAGATATTGATATCGCCTGTTGCAAATAGTTTTGTGGATAAAAAAAACCTAAAATACCCACAATGAAAAGAAAACCTAATACAAAAACAACACCAAAAATCACAACTCTCCGATGAAACGAAGACGCTGATCTTTCATTATTCTCAAAATCTTTATCCATCTCTCTTTGCCTTAGCTTATAGCTATTTCTTATGTCACAAAACTTCCTTTATATTCGTTGTTATGTTGTTATAAAGTATATACTATGATATTATCTAAGATAAGCTCGCTTAATATTCAAAAGTTTATTTCTTACATTATAAGTGAACCTTTTGAGGGTATGTTTATAAATTTATCTCAATAAAAAATAATATTTCCATCCAAAATGGGAGAAAATCTATGTATATCTGGTTATCAGAGCAGATAGGTGTATCTGCTGCAAACATAACGATAAGCTTTTTGCTTTTTATAATAACAATCGCAGCTATTACCGTAATTATCGTGTTTTTACGTCGCTTAAGTACAGGAAGATACAGCATTAATAGAAAAAAAAGTCTATCACGATTAGCATTATGTGAAGTAATTTCTATAGATCGAGCACGCCGCCTTGTTTTAGTCCGTTGCGATAATAAAGAACATTTGCTCCTTATTGGCGGATTAACAGATGTGGTTGTAGAATCCGATATTACTGGTACATCAAAAATACAAAAAAGAGAAACACACACACATCTAAATTCCGCCCCTCCAGAAAGAAACGATGTATCGGATAAAAGTCCCTCTCCTTTTACGAATCAAGCGGTAAAAGATTCAGCCATCACCGCCGAAATTGAGGGGCGGCAAGAACCATCTTTATTCATTCCTACCCCTCAAAAATAAAAATATACAATTTCATCACCACGAATTTCGTTTGTTTATCATCTCAATAACCTTAATCATCGCGATAAACTCTTTCACGTCGTTCGTGACGTTCTTGCGCTTCCAATGACAAAACGGCTATCGGCCGAGCCTCAAGACGCTTGATACTAATGGGTTCGCCGGTTTCTTCACAAAAACCGTATGTCCCATTATCAATGCGCTCTAAAGCAGCATCTATTTTTGAAATAAGTTTCCTCTGACGATCACGAGCACGTAATTCGATTGTACGATCAGTTTCACAAGAAGCCCGATCAGTCAAATCGGGCTGACCAACATTCTCTTCCTGCAAATTTTCCAAAGTCTCACGAGCTTCTTTTAATATATCATTCTTCCAAGAAACCAATTTAGCACGAAAATACGCCTTTTGCCGCTCATTCATAAAAGGCTCATCTTCACTAGGGCGATATTGACCATCAATCTCTTCGCTCATGCAATAAAAAACCTCCACATATGCTATGTGCGGTCTATATATTGTGCAATACCCATCAACACAAGAGTAAAATGTTTTTTCATAACAATCGACGAATATATCTAAATGCACTGTTTAGGTTTGATCGCTTTTTTATGTAGATTGAATTCTTGATCAAATCTCATCCAGAATCATTTTTTTCGCTTATTGAAAAACTTTAAAAAGAAGGAAATCTAATATCAGATATCAGAGCCATCCCTCCCCTACTCTCTACATTGTTTAAAATCTAAATGAAGCAACAATAAATCATTTCATCAATGCAAAAAAATAAAATCTTTATAAAGGCAAAGTGTGATATTCACGTTTCAAATACATCAAAGCATCTTTTTCTTTATTACAGTTGATTGCAACAACCTCACCAATCAAAACACAATGGGTTGCGTGTTCGTGCCAACAAATCAAACGACAATCAAACGACGCTAGAGCGTCTGAAAGACTAGGCGCCCCCGTTTGCAAAGCTCCCCATTGAGCAACATCAAAACGCTCATTTTGTGTAGAATTGCAACGCCTCGAAAAAACATCCGCTAATGAGCGATGTTTTCCTGCCAAGCTATTAACACAAAAATTTCCATTCTCCATAAACACCTGATTCTTTAAATTATGGCGCATGAGACAAACAAGAAGGGTTGGAGGATCATCAGATAAAGAACAACACGCCGAAACAGTCACCCCACGTCTTCCCTTAATACCATTTGTTGTCACAATATGCACAGCTCCTGCAAAAAGACTCATGGCATCTCGATATTCTTGAGAAGAAACCGCAATAGTATGTTTATGTTGAAGTTCAGGCATCAAATATGTTTTATGATTCGACATATCTTTCACTTATAAAGCTTTAAAATTTCAAGCAATCTTTCCATAAAAAGACCTATAATACATATTTTTTCTTTTCCGTCATAACACAAAAAATATTTGTGTATACACAGCGATATGATAAAAACTGCCAATCTAAGGAGATTTTAATGCCTCATTTTCATCTCATTTCGCCTTCTCTCTTGGCTTCTGATTTTTCTAAACTTGGACAAGAAATGTTAGATGTTGTTGATGCTGGTGCAGATTGGCTTCATCTTGATATTATGGATGGGCACTTTGTTCCTAACATCACCTTTGGTCCTGAAATCGTCAAAGCTCTGCGCCCATTAACAAAAGCAATATTTGATGTCCACCTGATGATCGCACCAGTAGACCCTTATTTAGAAGCTTTTGCAAAAGCAGGTTCAGATATTATAACTATTCATGCTGAAGCAGGTCCACATCTTCATCGTTCATTACAAACAATCAAAAAAATGGGGAAAAAAGCAGGAATCGCACTCAATCCAAGCACCCCTGAACATGTACTTGAATATTTGCTTGATCAATTAGATCTCATTCTCATCATGACGGTCAATCCCGGTTTTGGTGGACAAAGTTTTATTCCAGAAATAAAAAATAAAATTAAGCGCGTTAAAAGCATGATTGCAAACCGCCCTATTGATCTTGAAGTTGATGGTGGTATCACCGTTGATACAATTGGGATAGCTGCAAAAGCTGGTGCAAATGTATTTGTCGCAGGCTCTGCAATTTATAAAGATGGAAATAAAGAGCTTTACAAAACACGTATTAGTGCATTGCGCCAAGCCGCAATCCTCTCACAACAAGGAAAAAAATGATGATCGCACGTTATTCCCGCCCTGCAATGGTAACAATTTGGTCTCCCGAAACAAAATATCGTATTTGGTTTGAAATTGAAGCCCATGCCTGTGATGCCCTTGCTCACTTAGGGATTATTCCGAAAGAAGCCGCCAAAGTCATTTGGGAAAAAGGGGCAGCAGCTAAATTTGATGTCAATCGCATTGATGAAATTGAAGCAATTACCAAACATGATGTTATCGCATTTCTAACCCACCTAGCTGAATTCATTGGACCAGAGGCACGTTTTATCCACCAAGGCATGACATCATCTGATGTTCTCGATACAACGCTGAACATTCAATTGATGCGTGCGAGTGATATTTTGCTAGAGGATATAGATCAACTTCTTGAAGCATTAAAAAGACGTGCTTTTGAGCATAAAGAGACAATCACCATTGGGCGGAGTCATGGCATTCATGCTGAACCGACAACATTTGGAATCAAGTTTGCTCTTGCATACGCTGAATTTTCCCGTTGTCGCAAACGTCTTCTTGCTGCACGAGAAGAAATTTCTACTTGCGCGATTTCAGGAGCTGTAGGAACTTTTGCTAATATCGATCCACGCGTTGAAGAACATGTAGCAAAAGCCTTGAAGATGCGTACTGAACCGGTTTCCACCCAAGTAATACCAAGAGATCGTCATGCTATGTTTTTTGCAACACTTGGTGTTATTGCTTCCTCTATTGAAAGGCTAGCAATAGAAATACGCCACTTACAACGAACAGAAGTTCTTGAAGCAGAGGAACATTTCTCACCTGGGCAAAAAGGTTCATCGGCAATGCCTCATAAACGTAATCCAGTTTTAACAGAAAATTTAACTGGATTAGCCCGTATGGTACGTGCATTTGCACTCCCAGCCATGGAAAATGTAGCTCTTTGGCATGAACGTGATATTTCCCATTCATCTGTTGAGCGTTATATTGCTCCAGATGCGACGATTACACTTGATTTTGCTCTTTCTCGCCTCACATCTGTCATTGAAAATCTCATTGTCTATCCAGAAAATATGCAAAAAAATCTCAATAAATTCCGCGGTCTTGTTCACTCACAACGGGTTCTTTTAGCACTCACACAAGCAGGGATTAGTCGTGAAGATTCTTATCGGATTGTACAACGAAATGCGATGAAAGTTTGGGAACAAGGAAAAGATTTTTTAGAAGAACTCCTCAACGACAAAGATGTTACCAAAGCTTTAAGTGAAGAAGAACTTCGCGAAAAATTTGATCTTTCTTACCACACCAAACATATCAATACGATTTTTAAACGTGTTTTTGAAGAACAATAAAGCGACATAGAAAACCAAAATCCATTCAACCTATGATCAAAAATCTGTTGTAACAAAGAAAACAATTCATGAAAGCAAATCAACTCGATATTCTTATTGTTCCTGGCTACAAAGGATCTGGTCCAGATCATTGGCAAACACGCTGGGAAAAAAAATTGTCGACAGCCAGCCGCATTGAACAACTCCATTGGTCAAAGCCTGTTTGTGAAGAGTGGGTTAACAAAGTTAAAACCGCCATCGCAAAAGCTCAAAGGCCTGTTATGCTTATTGCTCATTCATTAGGAGTTCCCAGTGTTATTCATGCAACTGTACAAAATACAGAAAAAATTTGTGGCGCTTTCTTTGTTGCACCTCCAGATGTCGCCAATGAAAAAATACGTCCCAAACATTTAATGACATTTGGCCCCTATCATCGCCAAAAGCTTCCTTTTCCTTCTATTGTCATAGCCAGTCGCAACGATGAGTTTTGTCAATTTTCAGTAGCAGAAAAAATTGCCAATGATTGGGGATCACTCTTTGTTGATGCTGGGTATTCTGGCCATATTAACGCAGAATCCGGACACGGACCTTGGCCTGAAGGGCTTATGGTCCTCTCTCACTTTCTTGCAAAAATTTGATCCAAAAGAGGTGATCTTCTTTCTCATCGCTTATGTATCTTCACCTTTGGGTAAACGTGTAATGATAAAAATTATAAAAGTATCATAGCAATATCATTGAGAA
>NZ_JBHIOZ010000049.1:0-10588 GCF_042195805.1 Bartonella sp. AP57NXGY
TTTCCACCTGTGATTGCAAAATGTTTGTGTTGCCAAAAACAACTCCGCACCAATATTGGATTTGGGCATGGTGTCTTCTGACTTTTGAATGTTGGTGAATTTTGGTAGAAATTTCTGTCTCTGAAAGCGTTTCTTTTTCGCGTTGATCTGATTTTTGTAGAAGTTTAGTGACAGCTTCCTTCCCCATTAAGCGTTCATAGTTTTTGAGTTCTTGCTCTGGAGATTGTAAGAGGCTCTCTCTTGCCTGTTTTACGGCTTCTGTATAACAATCAACGGTGACACTGAGAGCGGAATAACTCTCTTCCGCTTGTCTACGCACTCGATTTTTAAAGCCCAACATGCTGGTGCCGGAAAGTTTAGCAAGACTTTCAGGATGGGCTGCCATGCGCCATGAGAGCTCCTCTCCTGCAGCGGGATTTCTTTGAATTTCCTGCATTTTTTCTTGCAAAATGTTTGGGTTACCATAGGCACTTGCGGATAAATGTTGGATTTCTTCTTGATAGGTTCGAACCAATGAATGGTGTGGAAGCAATAGAATGATCTCTTCCTCTGAGAGAACTCTTGTTGCCCTTTGTAATGCTGCTTGTGAAGGAATTGTTGCGTGTGTCGTTTCAGGTTTTCTCTGCCTTTTGGTAGAGCCGCCTCTTGTTAACGAAGCTGTTGGATTTGTTGATGCATATACAGTTTCTTCTCTTAAAAGAGATTGTCTTTCCTCATCTTCTTCCGGTATGGATGACAGTCTTTTGCTTTTTGAAGGCGTTTCTTTAAGAAGGGGGGCTGCTGCGCCTGAGACTTCTGCCGCTGCTTGTTCATAGAGCTTTATAAGTTCTTGTATTGAAGAGGATGGAAAAGGATGAGGGTGGGTTTTTTTCATGCATGTTTCCTTTCAAAAATTGTTTTAGAAAACCTCTTTGGTGCATTCTTGCCTTTTATGCTTGGATCGCTTTGAGATAAAAGAAATATCGAGCTGAATGAGCTTCCAAAGATCTGCGCTATTTGCAATCAGCTTAATGGACATTTGTGTCTTTTATACAGTTTTTTTGTGAAATATTATCAATAAGTTATCAATAGTCGGCATGAATTACAGGCGCCATTTTTAGGGCTATTTTTTGTAACATTCTAAAACAATTCTTGGCGCAATCGCGATAAAATGATTTGCGCCAAGAAACTCACTGAAAAAAAGATTACATGAAAAACAAAAACTATCTGTTTTTATGTTTATGCCCCCTTACATGGCATAAGCCATTCCTTTTTCTCCGTGTCTTTGTCGTTGAGGGCTGTGCTCTGGACTATTGTGTTCTTGTCCTCTTGTGTGATGATGACGATGATGATGATGGTGTCTCTCAACTTGCTGAGAATTTTCTTGATGGCGTCTTTGTTCCGCTAGAGGGGTTTGCGATAGTCTTGTTGCTGCGTCTTGTACAGCTTTCGTATAACCATCAACGGCATCAACGAGCGATCTAAAACCATCTTCAGCTGCTTTGCGTGTTTGATTTTTTAAGCCAAGTGTGGAGCGGCCAGCAAGTTTATGTATAGATTCAGGATTTTCAGCAAGTTGATTTGAAAGGTCTTTTCCTTTAGTGGGATCTGTAAGTATTCCTTGCAAGTGCTGCTGGAAAATCGTATCATCGCCATAAACAATTTTACTCCAGTGTATGACTTCTTCTGCATGTGCTTGGACGTGTGGATTTTTTAAAAGCATGACACTTATTTGATCAGCTGTGAGGGAAGATGGAGATCTTCCTCTTTGGTGCGGAGCAACCGTTGTATAGTCGGTTTCAGGATCTTCTGTCCTTTGATGTTTACCTCTTGAAGAAGGGGTAACGCTGCTAACTGATGCGTATAGAACATCAGTTTCATGTCTTGGAGAAGCAACCGTTGTATAGTCGGTTTCAGGATCTTCACTCCTTTGAGCATGATGTCTGTCTCTTGAAAGAGGGGAAGAGGTGCTAACTGATGCGTATAGAACTTCCTCTTCTGGGGTTGGACCGCGCTGGTTTCCTCTGGTTGGTTTATTAACTTTTGCATAGAGGGCTTCTGGATTTGCAGAAGGGCTTGGATGATGTTTTTTCATACATGTTTCCTTTCAATATTTTTAGAAAACCTCTTTGGTGCATTCCCCACTTTTAGTTTTGATAACTTTTATATAAGGAAGATATCCAACCGAATGACCTCCAAAGATTTTGCGCTATTCATATTGATATGTAATGAACATTTATGTCTTTTATACAGTTTTTTTATGAAATATTATCAATAAGTTATAATAAATTACAGAATCCATTTTTAGGACTATTTTTTGTAATATTTTAAAACAATTCTTGGTGCAATCACGATAAAATGATTTGCACCAAGAAACTCACTGAAAAAAATTACATGAAAAACAAAAACCTATCTGTTTTTATGTTTATGTCCACTTACATGGCAAAAGCCATTCCTTTTTCTCCATGTCTTTGTCGTTGTGGGCTGGGCTCTGGACTATTGTATTCTCGTCCTCTTGCGTGATGATGATGGTGGTGATGTCTGTGTTCTGGGTCTCTTTCTGGACTTTCGTGTCTTTGACTTCTTTCTCTTTCCTGCTCCCGTGTAAACTGTTTATGGAGCTTTTGTGTATTATGTATATGTCTCTCAAGAGCTGAGCAAAGGTGGGTAAACTCATCTTCAGCTTCTCTGCGGCTTGGAGATTTTACACCAAGTATTTTGTGACCTGCAAGCTTACCAGCGCTTTCAGGATTTTCTGCAAGCTCCAATAAGACTTTTTCTGCACCCTGAGGATCATCAAGGATCTTCGCAAGTGGTCCATTCAAAGCATGTTCGTTTTTATAAACAACTCTGCATCGCTCTTGGATTTCTCTTACACCATATTGAAAGTCTACGTTTGTTAAAAGCTTTGTTGTAACCACATCTTTTGGGGTTCTGGGAGGGGAGATTCTGCCTCCGCCAACGCCTTGATAGATGGGATTTTCTAGTTGTTCAGACTCTTGCCCGCCTTCAGCCCCCATGCCAACCGTTGTATAGACAGATTCGAGTGGTCTTTGGGGAGAGGGCTCACCACGTTCATCAAAGTTAAGCTCTGCATAGAGATGTTCTGGTTCATGGGGATGTCGTCCACCCTGTGCACCTCCACCAATTGTGTCATAGGGTGTTTGCCAACCTTGCGCTTCCAAGTCCGTTACTCTATAGGGGTCTACGAGTCTGTCGGCACGCCGCCCATCACTTGGTCTTCCACCAAGTCTGTCATAGGGATTTCCTAGTGGCTTTTGGGGAGCAAAGATCGTTTCTGCTGGTTGTTGAAGTGTATAGTGTTGTGGGTTGCGTTGTTCTTTGGGTGGTTTGTTAACCTTTGCGTAGAGGTCTCCTACATTAGAAGCTCCTAGATTTTGTTGTTCAAGTGGCTTTTGGGGAGCATAGATCGTTTCTGCTGGTTGTTGAAGTGTATAGTGTTGTGGGTTGCGTTGTTCTTTGGGTGGTTTGTTAACCTTTGCGTAGAGGTCTCCTACATTAGAAGCTCCTAGATTTTGTTGTTCAAGTGGCTTTTGGGGAGCATAGATCGTTTTTGGTGGTTGTTGAAGTGTATATTGTTGTGGGTGACTTTTTTTCATGGCTGTTTCCTTTCAATATTTTTAGAAAACCTCTTTGGCGCATTCCCCACTTTTTTGATATTTTTTAGGACAAAAGAAGAATATCAAACTGAATGGTCTCCAAAGACTTCGCGCTATTCATATTGATATGTAATGGACATTTATGTCTTTTATACAGTTTTTTTATGAAATATTATCAATAAGTTATAGGAGATTACAGGATTCATTTTTAGGACTATCTTTTGTAACATTTTAAAACAATTGGTGGGCGTAATGGAGATAAAATGATTGGTATAAAGAGTTCTGTTGGAAGGCAAAAGTTCACGCGTTTTTAGCCGGTAAGAGCCAGCGATGAGGAACGACTAACTTTCAAGCTGCGAGCTTGGCATTGTGCTTCTTGGGTGTTCTTTACAGTATTCGCAATTTCTTTTGCTTTGCTTTCCGATGTCCCAAGGAGGCAAGCTAGTCTGGTATAATCTTTTTCTTGTATGGCTTTACGATCTTCTGAGGATAGACGATTGTGTAGTTGTCGTGAAAAGGTATGGAGTTCTTGTCGCAGTGAACGAGAATGGAATAAAGCTTCCCTTTGTTGTTCTTCTGGTAAGGCAAAAAGGTTTTGTAAATTTTTTCCAGGTTTTTCGACAGTGTGGTTCAGGCGATTTTGTTCTCTTTGGTGTTGCTCTAGAATTGCATCTTTTGTTTGTTGTGTTATTGCGCCATAATTTTTAAGGGCTTGGCTGAGTTGTGGAACAGCCTGTTCGGCTTGTCTGCGATTTGAACTTTTCATGCCAAGTATTTTACTCCCAGCAAATTTAGAAATTGATTGAGGGTTTTGTAAAGTTTCATCGGCAAACTGATTTCCTAAGTTTGGAGCTGCCGTTATGATATCTAATGTTGTCTTTAAGGTGTGAGTTTTACCATAAACAGTCTTTGATAAATTTTCGATTTCTTTTCGGCTTCCTTCAACATAAGCGTCATTTGAAATCCTTTCAAATAACTCTTCATGGGTAAGAGGGGCTAAAGTTTCTTTTGGGATCAGTGTTTCTTTTAAGCTTTGAACGTTGGTTTTTTGAAAGCAGAGGCGGGCACCGTTTTGTAATGTTTTGACGAGTTCTGGGGTGAGATCATCTTTGTGTCCGACGACGAAAGCTCCCTCTACTTCCATGACAAAACCTTCTGCTGAAAAACCTCTAAAGACACCTTCATAGGTTACATCTTCTTTTGCAGCAACAACAACACGATTGTTAATTTCATCCAATCCAGCGTTTCTCATTTGGGAGATGAATTCTTTTAAAACAAGGGATTTTTGCGGATGCGTGATATCTTCAAAAAGATCTTTCATCGGTTGAGGATTGCCATATTGCATGGCTTCAATACAAGCTGTTGTCATGCGTCCTTTTGTGATGAAAGAAAAGTCAATGGTATGCCCTGCTGCTTGTCCAAGTTTTTCCATAAACATTCGATTGACGCGCCCATTCCCTTTTCTAAAAGGATGCGCGTGTTCAAGCGCCATAAAAACTTCAGCGGCACTTTCAGCAAATTCTTGGCGCGATAAACCTTTTAAATTGTTCTTTTCATTAAGTGTTTTTTCGAGTTGTTTTAGTTCTTTTTGAATCTTCGGTCCAATAGCAAAAGGAACTTCATAACCTTTGGGACGCATCGCCGGCATATGGGCAGAAGTGCCGTCTTCAAATGTAAAGGATGTATCGCGGGTGTGGCCCGCCCATTCAAAAGTTTCGTAGAAGAGGCTCCAGTGGATTAGTTTTAGATAGGAAGCATCAAATTTTTGTGGGGGTGGTTCATGGCGAAAATTTACGGCTGCTTTAGTGACGTCATGGGTACTGCGTTGATACAGTTTTTTAGGGTCTTTGATGCCATATTTATTTTTGAGTGTTTTGGTTCCTTTATATAGATAATTTTGCTCTAACATGTAATCTCTCCTAAGTAGGTAGGGTGATGGTTGATGAGCGTCTTAAACGCTGCATGTGAAAAATTCCCCTTCGCGTATTCTTTTGAGATTTTTGTTGTTATGAGAGGGAGTGCTTTTCCCTTCAGTGTATGGATGTTGTATCAATCGTTTTGTGATGCTTTTGAAAAGCTTTTCTGATGTTTCCTTTGTTTATTATCTTGTACTGTAAAATGCTGGTATTTAGGGCGCTGATATGAAGCCCATGAGTGGTCAGAAAATGGATTTTCTATAAATTGACTCTGGGTAAAATCTTCGTTTTTTGAGGTGTAAGGAAGAGGTCAAAAAGAAAAATGTTGCTTAAAATTGTTGTTTTTTCCTTTAACAAAGTTGTTTGCAAGAGCGCTTTGATGAGGGGCGTGGATATAGCGGGTGTAATCGCTCTTGGTTAGTGGATGGTGCTGGTACTTTTCATACACAGCTCTCAGATTGGTGAATCTATGGGCAAAAGCAGTCATCAAAAATTTTTCTCCATTATATTTTTTTATTGCTCCATATGAATATCTTGCCATACGAACATCTTTTTTGTGTATTTTTGCAACAAAATGTTTTTTACTTTGTGTTGTTGCTCTTATTGTGTGCGCTGCTTTAAGATTTAAGACCCATAAGAGAATAAAAACTTTTCTTTGGTTGGGGAGAAAAGCCTTTTTCAGCGCTTTATCATTAAAATAGAACACTTTATGATATCGTAAAGGGGGGAAAGCTTGTATAAGAATGATTTATTCATTTTGATGTATATCTTAAATATTTTTTGGGAAAAAATCGATGTTCTTGAGTGTAGGTGTTTTGAGAGTTGTTGTCTCAAAGATCAACCGTTTTTTTAAGTCTTGATATTGGTGATTAGCGTTGTGAAATGTTTTTGCTTGTTTGTAGGGGATAAATTATAAACAAAAAGCTTTGTAGGAATGTATTTGCAGGACGTTCTCAAGTGGAAATGTTGGTTTGGTTATAGGTGATTTGAGGGGGGTGGACTTTCTTGTAAAGACGATGGGTACTGGTAAAACGATACACAAAATACAAAAAGGAAAAAACACGGATTTTTTATCATGTTTTCCTTATGTGTGAAGAAGCGGTCAAAAACTTTTTGTTAACGGGTTTTTAAAAAATAGAAATGTATGTTGTTTTTGTGGTTGGACTTTTCATAGTCAAGATCTCATAATAGGAAGTTAGTTTTTCTTTTGTGGAGCAAAGCGGTTTTTTGCAGCTGCGGCTAACATTTCTTTCCTTCTGAAATAGATGGCGCAACCACATCGCGAAGGGGAGCCTTGCATCAGAATAATTTGTTCATCTTGACGCATTTCTCGGATAACTTCGTGGGGTAAAATGAGTGCTCTTTTTAAAATATTCATATAACCACGAAAATCGACTCCATCTAAGACAAATAAAATAGGCTTTTGTAACTTTCGTCGGTAGTAATCATGACGTTTAAAAGGAATTAACAATTATCCTGTCCAATTGCTTTGGATATGGTGTATATGCTATGTGCAAAATTGGTGGTAGGGCGCTTAAGTAGTCTGTTTTTTGCATGTATGATAAGAATATTAAAATATCTCTTCCACATAGGTGTTTAAATCAAAAAAACAAAGTTTCATATTTTTTAGTTGGCCATAGCAAGTGTATTTGAACGATTTTGTGTGCGTGTGTAGAATTGGCTATGAGTGTTCCTTGCTTTTTGAACAATGTCGGTAATTTCTCGTGCTTTCTGTTCTGATATACCAATACTTTGTGCAAGTGTTTCATAATCTTTGTTTGTGATCGCACTACATTCGTTTGATGAGAGACGATGTTCTAAACTGTTTATAAAAGTACGGAGCTCTTGGTGTAATTGAGGAGATTGAGACAAGATTTCTCTTTGTTTTTCCGGTGATAAAGCAAAAATATTTTTCAAGTTTTGACTGGGATTCTCTACCGCTTTTCCAAGGCGTTCTTGTTTAATTTTATGGTCTCGAGTGACTATATTATAGGTAGCTTCTACAGTATACACATAATTCTCAATTGCAAGAGAGAGCACATCAAGATAATTTCGAGCGTGTACACGTGCCGGATTTTGTAGACCGCATATACTAAAACCTGCAAGAGGAGAAACAGAGTGCGGTGCCTGTTTAATCTGATTAGCAAACTGTCTGCCTAATTCTGGATTTTTAATAATCTCTTCTATCTGTTCGTTTAATACGTTTGCGTCACCATAAACAGCTTTTGCGTAAGCTCGGACTTGCTTTTGAGCTTTGAGAACGTAACTATCTAGCGCAACTGTTTTGGCACATTCACTTTTTGTGAGAGGCGCTAATGTTTCTTTTGGAATAAGCGTGTTTTCAAGCTCTTTGCTGTTGGGGGCGGTAAAGGTAATGATATCACCAGGTTTTAGTGTTTTTAATCGTTCTGGTGTGAGATCATCTTTGCTACCAATGATGTAAGTTCCTTGCATATCGAGTATAAAACCTTCTGAATAACAACCTTTATAAGTTCCTATATAGGTTTCTCCTGCCTTTGTTGCCATAACAAGGCGATCATCCACGTTGCGTCCCGTATTGTTTATGTGGTCCATAAATTCTTTTAAAAGACGTATTTTGGGGGGATTGGAGATATCCTCAAAAAGATCTTTCAACAGTTGTGTATTGCTATATTGCATTGCTTCGCTACAGGCAGCCATCATACGTTTTTGTGTGACAAGCGAAAAGTCAAGCTGATGTCCTGCAGCTTTGGCAAGATTTTCAAAAAAGACTTGTTCTGTGTGCTCATTGCCATCTATGAATGGGTGGATTTTGTGAAGAGTATAAAATAGACTCGTTGCTTCCTTGACAAATTCTTCGCGTGTTAAGCCTTGCAAATTGTCTTTTTCGGCAAGCGTTTGATCTAATTTTTGTAAGAGTTCAGGGATTTCTTCACCGGTTGCAAAATTATTGCCCCATTCCATTCTTTTCATTTCTGGCATGGCGGCAATGCTATCGTCTGTAAATGCGAAGGGGATATGGCGCAGATGTCCAGCCCATACAAAGGTATTTTTAAACAATTGTTGGTGGATATGGCATAGATAAGTTGAATTAAAATATTCTGGCAGGGGTTCTGCACGCAGATTGATCATGGCTTTTTGCCTATCATGTGAGCATTTTTCCAGAAAACGTTTTAAATCTGTTTCTCCATATCTATTTTTGAGAATTTGGGTACCAAGATAGATATAATTATGGGGTGAGGGAATTCCTTTTGTTTTTTCTTTTGCTTTGGGCATTGTTACATTCCTTATAATGTTACATTGTCTATGAGAGTGTGTTAAACTTTTTGTTTGAAAATCCCCCACGCATATTGTTTTGAGATGTTGAGACTTGGGTGAGGAAAAAATCCCTCAAATTCGTAGGTGTTTTTGAGTGTATCAATCTTTATCTTGGCATTTTTTTCTTTTACTGAGAGAGAATGGTTCATTTGGGTTGTTTTCATGCATATTGTCTTTTAATTTTTTTGTAGAAAAATTTCCCTATAAAAGCGGTGCCTTCAAAAGTTTCCTGATAGGATTCTCAAGGCATAGATATGATTGGTATTTATTATTTGGAGATGAGGAGAGTGCTTTATAAAGAAAATTGGCATTGGTAAGCACAGGCATAATACCATCATTTAAAGACTTTTCCCCATATTTTTCTTGTTGTATCAAGCGGGAATTCCTTCTTTATAGGCTTTTATGAGATAGAATCTCTGCTTTTATCCTTTGATGTTTTTGTTTTGATGCATTGCCTCCATTAGAGGGTGTTTTTTAGTTTTTCTTTTGTGGAGCAAAGCGGTTTTTTGCAGCTGCGGCTAACATTTCTTTTCTTCTAAAATAGATCGCTCGACCACAACGTAAAGGGGGTTGTCCTTGCATCAGAATAATTTGTTCATCTTGACGCATTTCTTGAATAACTTCGTGGGGTAAAATCAGGGCTCTTTGTTGGTAATTGACGTTGTATGAACTCTTTCCTAAAGATAAACCTCTTGATTTGTTTGTTCCGGTTACTTCAACGGTCATTTGGCCACAGCGTTCTGAAATGTCTTTGGCAGTTTGGAGATCTTTAATGGCAGCATAGCTGACAAAGGAACAACTTTCAAACCATGAACGTGCTCCTGCTTCTCCAAAGTGGTTGACCAACTGGCCAGAGGATTGATAGAAGAGCATCAAGGATGTACCGTATTTACGTCCACGGTCGCGGGCTTCTTCTAAAATATTCATATAGCCTAAAAGATCAACTTCATCTAAGACAAATAAAACACGCTTTTTATAGTTACCGTCTGCTGTAACCATGGCATTGAGAAAGGCGCCAATAATCACACGTCCAATAGCTGGATAACTGTTTAAAATGCTTGCGGGGAGATTGAGAAAAACATCTGTATTGCCATTGGTAATATCTGAGGAAAAAAAATCATCTCCGCAGACAAGATCTGCATAATTGGATAAAGAAAGCCATTGGGTGTCTTTTGAGGCGGTGGTATAAACCCCTGAAAAGGTTTGCTCTGCCATTTCTGTAAAAATACCAACCATTTCACGAATAAAAGGAGAAGGTGTTGTTTCTTGAATCATGCGTAATTGATTAACAACAGCTGTTTCTGATTGAGAGAGAATACCACGCAATGTTTTTAAATTGCGCTCGCTGTCTTCATATTCATCAGAAAATACAACATGAGCAAGAAGAGCTGTTAATAGATTATGGGCTTGTGTTGAGAAATATTCCGCTGAAGAATTGTCTGATTTTTTATCTGTAAGGAGCAACTTGGAAAAGCTTACAATATTCGCTTCGCGTTGTGTGCGTGGTACGCTGTCGTCTAAAAGCCAATCGATGACATTAAAATTTTTTGTTAAAAATGAATTGGGATCGAGAACAATGACATTTCTATTCCCTATCTTTTGACGCGCAAATTTGACCATTGGGGCAACTTCTGTTGAAGGATCAAGACAAACAATAGACCCTGGATAGGTTAAACACGTAGGAACTACTGTACTTGTGGTTTTATAGCCACCAGAACCAGCAAAAAAGATCATATGAGTTGAACCAAAATCAAGATTAAAGGTTAGCAAAGGGGC
>NZ_JBHIOZ010000050.1:0-1858 GCF_042195805.1 Bartonella sp. AP57NXGY
CAAACAGTGCAGCTGGTTTGCGTTCCATGCCTATTCGTTATCTGATTTTAGATGAGGTGGATGCCTATCCTCTCAGTTTTCTTTGAAAGCGATTTTTTGCCTATAGAAATGTCGTTAAAATGTGGCTTTTTGCTTTTCACTTTCAAATCCCCCGCCGGTTGCGAGCACCCTCGCATTAGTATTCCGAGAGCCTGAAAGTATTGAATACGAACCAGATTTTTACTTTTAGTGCTCATAGCACCTAGACATAGAAAAATATCCCATAATTCCGAGACACCCACAGAGTGGGCTCATTTATGATCGAACTTTAGGGCTTTCAGACCCCACTAATCGCTGCGTAGACGAGCAAAATCACTCTTTAAGTAATAAAGTAATTTCAGGAGATTAGCAATCAAAATGAAAATAATCTCAAAAACTATAAGATTGAGCACTCTTCAAAAGAGGATAATGCGAAGGGCTGTCATCGTGGTTAGTCATTAACCCACATAATGCTTCTTTTCCAGAAAACGCAAAACGCGATATAAGAAAAAATGTTGTTTGCAAAGTTTTCTCTTGCCTATACAAAGAGAAAATGAAAAATTTGGAGGGCTCCCATGATAAATGACATCTACTGTGTTGGATACAATTATGTTGAACATGTTCATGAACTAGGTAATGTTGTTGAAGATGAACCTGTTATCTTTAGCAAGCCCAAAAGTTCACTCGTTTTAGGCAATGAAATTTATCTCCCTGATTTTTCCAAAGAAATACATTTTGAAACCGAAATTGTGCTCAAAATCTCAAAGGACGCTTTCATGATCATGGAGGAAGAAGCAGAAGAATGCTATGATGCCGTAGCAATAGGTCTTGATCTCACAGCGCGGGATTTGCAAACAAAACTGAAAGAAAAAAAGCTTCCTTGGCTTTTATCGAAAGGATTTAAAGGCGCTGCATACGTCTCTGACTTCATAAACAAGGAAAAAATAAACAACCCAATAACCTTTGCAATGAAGTTGAATGGCGAAACAAGACAAGTTGGCAATACGAAAAATATGATCTTTAGCTTTGAGAAGATAATATCGTTTTTAAGTCACTACATTCAGCTAAGACGTGGTGATCTCATATACACAGGCACTCCACAGGGTGTAGGAAAACTTTCTCAGTTTGACAGAATAGAATTGTATCTTGAAAATCAATTAATTTCAGAGCTAAAAGTAAAATGAATCATCAAATACTGACCTTTTTCATTGTTTCATTTTTTTTAGTCATCTCACCGGAGCCGAATATGGCCCTTATCATCGATAATGCAACGAGATTGGGAAGAAAGAACGCATTTGTAAACGTTTTAGGATTGTGTACAGCAACATATGTGCATGGGGCATTTTCCACACCTAGGTGTATCAGCGCTCATTCTCAACAACAAAACGCTGTTTTTTTTAGTAAAACTCATGGGTGGCAGCTATTTATTATACATGGGCTTTAAATCAATTAAATCTGGAATACACAGCTTAAATTCAAAAGAAAGAAGTTCAACGAATGAAAAGCATGCTACGAGTGAAACAAAGCTTTTAACCAGCTATATGGACGGTTTTTTGACACAAATACTAAACCCCAAAGTATCTATATTTTACATAGCAGCTTTTCCAAAATTCTTAGCTTCTGGAGGTAGCATTAAAAAAGGTTTTGAACTTGTCACAATACATTCTTTCAACATCTTTGCATGGTTTACTTTAATGACCATTTTTATATCATTTGCCAGTACCGCCTTAAAAAAGCAGCGGGTAAAAGGCTCGATTAACATTGCGACAGGAACAGTTTTATCTTTGATAACAAATTGTAAAGTTAATAGAGCAATCTTTTCCTGATTCTGTCTCTCACT
>NZ_JBHIOZ010000050.1:1958-10325 GCF_042195805.1 Bartonella sp. AP57NXGY
TTTAAAAAAATAAGCTATGATATTCCTCTTTTCGTTTATGAAACAAAAGTAACTTTTTGATTTATGATAGCACCATACAAACAAAAAAATGATTTAAAAATCATTTTAATTTTCCATTAAAAATTGTTTCTTAAACTAAGATGAGAACTCTCGAGTGCTATTTGAGCAAAAAGTAAACTCTCACCATTATGAATAATAATAAATAATGCACTGATTACAAATAATAAGTTTCAAAAAATTATAAAAACTCCTGACAACTTTCTGAAATAATTTTAAAAGCCCCACGTCTTTTAATGAACAATTAATTTGTTATTCATAACAATAAAAAGCTCCCCATTCAAATATCTGTTACGTTATTTAAGAGGAAAACATTCTCTTTTTTCAAAACCATATTCCTAAAACATATTCTTTTCTTTATCCACACAAAATCATAAAAAACGTTTTTTTCCTTTACACCTCATTTATATCATGCTTCGATACAAAATAATGCTTTTTTAGTGTAATTTAATCTCAAAATAATTAAAGGGAACCCCCAAAAAATGAGCTACAAACAAAATTTAAAAGATAATTCTCAGAATAAGTTACAGCGTGGACTACACAACCGACATGTACAACTTATAGCCATTGGTGGTGCTATTGGAACAGGTCTCTTCATGGGGGCAGGAAAAACAATTAGTGTAGCAGGTCCTTCCATCATACTCGTTTATGCTATTATCGGTTTTGCTCTATACTTTGTCATGCGTGCTATGGGAGAATTGTTGCTTTCTAATTCACAATACCGATCTCTTATTGATTTTTCAACCGATATGCTAGGACCGGGAATCGCTTTCTTTGTTGGCTGGAGCTATTGGTTGAGCTGGGTTGTAACTGGAGCTGCTGACATTATTGCCATCATCACTTATATGAACTTTTGGTGGCCAACACTCAATCCATGGTTTACCGTTTTTACCTGCATTAGTGTCTTTTTAATCTTTAACCTCTTTGCCGTGAAACTATTCGGTGAACTTGAATTCTGGTTTGGTCTTATCAAAGTCGTCGCAATTTTAGCATTAATTGTTGTGGGATTTTATATGATCGTTACGGGCTTTACCTCTCCCAATGGTACGGTTGCTTCTCTCAATCACGTATGGAACGATGGCAATATCTTTCCGCGAGGAATGACAGGTTTTTTTGCTGGATTTCAAATTGCCATTTTTTCTTTTGTTGGTATAGAAATTGCTGGAACAACCGCTGCTGAAGTAAAAGAACCTAAAAAAGTTCTCCCCAAAGCAATTAATGCAATACCGATCCGTATTGTACTCTTTTACATTTTTTCTCTCGCTGTAATTATGTCTGTCACACCTTGGGATCAAATTGTTCCAGATAAAAGCCCCTTTGTCTCGATGTTTTGGCTTGCAGGCATTCCGATAGCTGCTGGCTTGGTAAACTTTGTCGTTATTACCTCAGCTGCCTCTTCAGCAAATAGTGGTATTTTTTCTACCAGCCGTATGATATATGGACTTGCAACACAAAAAGGTGCCCCTCCAATTTTAGGTAAACTTTCCAGATACCATGTTCCAGCCAATGCTCTATTCTTTTCCTGTTTATGTATTTTAATAGGGTATACAATTGCCTCACTCTCTCCAAGCCTCATAAGTGCTTTTACAATTGTGACAAGCATTTCAGCTATTGCATTTTTATTCGTATGGTCTGTAATTTTGATTAGCTATATTGTGTATCGTCGCAATCGCCCTCATCTACACGCTGAATCCATTTATAAAATGCCAGGAGGTGTTATCATGTGTGGGATAATTTTAGTTTTCTTTGTTTTCATGCTCTATTTGTTGACATTAGAAGCTGATACTCTACTAGCCTTAAAATATAGTATATTCTGGTTTGTTTTCTTAGGTATAATGTATTTTATGTTTGTAAAGAAAAAAATAACTCAAGGTAACAAATAAAGTCTATACATAAAAACATCTCAAAAAAGGGTAATTTTAGTTACCCTTTTTCTACTTAACCTCCTCCCCAAACATCAAAAAACGACGACTCCTACCGGCACCGGTTTGTAAACAAACCGGCTTATTAAGGGGGAATGCTGCTGATCATTTATATGGTTCACCTACATAAGGCTCTATGGGCTAGCCCTGCCCTGAACACTCACCACCCATTCTAAAAATACTTAATGCGTAAAACGTTATATGCTTTATATCACTACTCTACACAACAGTATTTTACTGCACAATAGGATAAGAAACGAGCTATTCTGTAAAAAATTCTCTATAAACTTCACTGACATTGTTTACTAATAAAACATGAGATTTATCTAAAACTTTCCCCCCAAAAAATTTATATTCAATTTTTTATCAAAATTAAAAATATAGCTCTAAACAGAATATATCTTAATAGCTATCTGCAATAAAAAAAGATTCTATGAAAATATTTTTCTATTTGTAATAAATTTTAAATATTAATACTTAAATGTAAATTTTAAATATATTTTTTAATATTTTAAATAATAGTTTAACTATTTAAACTTATTTTATTTATATACAAAGTTTTATATTTAATAAATTTACAATTTTATTTATATTTTTATATAGATAACAATATCTATAAATAAATAATTTTAAATATAAATATATTTATATAAAAATTTACTATAAATAAATATACATAAAATATAAATTATTATTTATATACATATAATAATATATAATATAAATTATATTATATATTATATATATTACTTATGTATAAAACATAAAAAATCAAAAAAAATATAATACAATTTATCTTTTTTTTCTTATATATAAAATAATTATTCCATTAATTAATAATGTTTTTGCTTTATTCACATATAGTCATAGAAAAAAATTCCTTTACTCCTTAACCATAGCGTGTTCCGATAGAAGGAATTACCTTTTTTAGGGTAATTTTTATTTAAAAATAACTAAGGAGAACTCCCCAAAAATGAACAAACAAAATTTAGAAAAAAAACCTAAGAAGAAATTGCAACGTGGACTACATAACCGACACATACAACTTATAGCCCTTGGTGGAGCGATTGGAACAGGTCTCTTCATGGGATCAGGAAAAACAATCAGTGTAGCAGGCCCCTCAATTCTACTCGTTTATGCAATTATTGGTTGTGCTCTATACTTTGTCATGCGTGCTATGGGAGAGTTATTGCTTTCTAATACACAATACCGATCTTTTATTGACTTCTCAACCGATCTTCTAGGGCCATGTGCCGGATTCTTTATCGGCTGGACATATTGGTTGTGTTGGATTGTCACTGGAACTGCTGAAATTATTGCTATTGTCACTTATACACACTTTTGGTGGCCTGAGCTCAATCCGTGGATTCCTGTTATAATTGGTCTTATGTCCTTTTTAATTCTTAACCTCGTCGCCGTAAAACTATTTGGCGAACTTGAGTTTTGGTTTGGTTTTATCAAAATCGTAGCAATTCTAGTCCTAATCGTTGTAGGATTTTATATGATCTTTACCGGTTTTGTCTCTCCAAACGGTACGGTTGCTTCTCTTAGCCATATATGGAACGGTGGGAATATTTTTCCGCGAGGAATTACAGGCTTTTTTGCTGGATTTCAAATTGTTATTTTTGCTTTTGTTGGCATTGAACTCGCTGGAACAGCTGCTGCTGAAGTAAAAGAGCCTCAAAAAGCTTTACCACAGGCTGTTAATTCAATACCAATCCGCATTGTATTCTTTTATATATTCTCTCTTCTTGTGATTATGTCTGTGACGCCGTGGGATCAAATCAGTCCAGAAAAAAGCCCATTTGTAACAATGTATGCACTTATTGGTATCCCAACTGCTGCAGGTTTGATGAACTTTGTTGTCCTCACAGCTGCCGCATCTTCAGCAAATAGTGGAATTTTTTCTACCAGCCGTATGATATATGGGCTAGCAACACAAAAAGGTGCTCCTAAATTTTTAGGAAAACTTTCTCGTAACCACGTTCCAGCCAACGCATTATTCTTTTCATGTATATGCATCTTATTTGGTTATGCCGTTGTATCGTTATCTCAAACACTCATAGCTGCTTTTACAATTGTTACGACAATTGCCGCAACTTTGTTTATATTTGTATGGTCTATCATTTTGATCAGCTATATCGTCTATCGCCGCAATCGTCCTCTCCAGCATACTGTCTCTCCTTATAAAATGCCAGGAGGTGTTGTTATGTGTTGGGCGCTTCTTGTTTTCTTTGCATTCATTATCTATTTATTGTCATTAGAAGCTGACACTGCCATAGCTTTAAAATACACTCCAGCATGGTTCATATTTTTAGGAATTGTATACTTTCTTTTTGGGAAAAAGAATTATGCAAAAAATTAAAAAATAAAGCTTATGTTTCCAAAAACATATAAAAAAGGGTAACTAAAGTTACCCTTTTTTTGATATTTATCTATAAAATTATAAAAGCTATTGACAAAATATCTCTGTAGAATCTTCAATTACGCTCTTTATTAACCAAAGCATTCGATTTTATCCAAGGCATCATAGAACGAAGTTTTTTACCAACTTCTTCAATAGGATGATTATCATTTAAACGCCGCATACTTTTAAAATGAGCAGCACCAGCTTTATATTCTTGAATCCAATTCGATGTAAATTTACCCGTTTGAATATCTTTCAATATACGTTTCATTTCTGCTCTGGTTTCATCCGTAATCACACGTGGACCAGACATATATTCACCCCATTCAGCTGTATTAGAAATCGAATAATTCATATTTGCAATGCCCCCTTCATACATGAGATCAACAATCAGTTTAACCTCATGCAAACACTCAAAATAAGCCATTTCCGGCGCATAACCTGCTTGTGTTAATGTTTCATAACCTGCTCGAATCAATTCAACAAGACCACCACAAAGAACCGCTTGTTCACCAAAAAGATCAGTTTCGCACTCTTCTTTAAATGTTGTTTCAATCACCCCAGCACGTCCACCACCAAGTCCACATGCATAAGATAATGCTACATTATGTGCATGCCCTGAAGCATCTTGCGCCACCGCTATTAAGCAAGGAACACCACAACCCCGTTGGTATTCATGACGAACTGTATGCCCTGGACCTTTAGGAGCAATCATCACAATATCAACGTTTTTTTTAGGTTCAATCAAGCCAAAATGAATGCTCAAACCATGCGCAAAAGCAATCGCTGCCCCATCGTGTAAATGATCATGAATATGTTCCTTATAAATATCAGCTTGCAATTCATCTGGTGTTGCCATCATGATGAGATCTGCCCATTTTGCTGCTTCAGCAACACTCACCACTTCAAAACCATCAGCCATGGCTTTTTTAACTGTTTCCGACCCTGAACGCAAAGCTATTTGCACATTTTTAACACCAGAATCTTTCAAGTTTAAAGCGTGCGCACGCCCTTGAGAACCATAACCAACAATGGCTACTTTTTTCCCTTTAATGAGATTAACATCCGCATCACGATCATAATAAACACGCATAAAAAATTCCTTCTTTCTCTATTTAAACTGGATTTCAGATTATTTTTATTCAATAAGAAACATTATCTACAGTGCATCACACACTTATAAAGACAAAAAAAACCGCTTATAAGAACACAGCAATTGAATAATTTTAAAGTTTACATATTGCATAGAAAAAACTGTAGTCCCCAAACATTCCTAAAACATATACGGATCCCCAAATAAACTTCAACTGCTATTCTACAAAAACAATAATTACACAAAATAAGATTTCTAAAGAAAATTTAGCTAATATTCTACTCTTTTATCGTGCAACAACGCTATATTCTAAAAATTAAGATACAACATACAATCTTTAACATGAACCAAATCAATACGGATAGCAAGAAAAATTACAAAATAACAAGTATTGTTTTAATACAACCTTCAAAAGCATATACAACAATATCTTTAGAATAATAGAGAGGATGTTTTTACTTTTTACGTTCTTTTAATATCCACGCCTCTCACACGAAGAAGCCCCCATACGGCTATTATGTTATCCATTTATGGCGCCTTATAAAAAAATTTTAATATGCTCAAGCCCTTTTCAAGAATTCCCTATAATAGTGTAAGATTTATTGCACATCACTCTCTTTACTTCATAAAGCTACAAGTCGATATCATCATTCTATTTAACAGCTCCTATTGCATTAAGCTTATTCATAAGGAGATTTTACGTTATACTATTTACAGATAACCCAAAAATGAGCTCAAATATCAAGAAAATTTGTGTATTGATCCATTAAAATCCTACGCACTCCTTTATAAGGGAAATACTTTCAAAACCCTACTTCTTCTCCATTCAAAGAAATTATAATAAGAAGATTTTAAAACTTCCTCATAATGGATAGTACAAATAAAAAACATCGCATGCACTCAAAAACAAAAGATAGAAAGCAACCAATAAATAGAGGAACAATAGAATATTTATAATGCACGATAATAGTGCTATTTATCTCAACATATATAAAATTGTTTTTTAAGATAAATTGGCAAACCTCTATAAAAATTTCTTTTCCAATTTTTATAGAGAGAAAAAGATTACGATAATAACCGGATAAAACGCTGAACAGTCTCATGTATTCCATACTCTAATGCATCAGCAATGAGCCCATGGCCAATAGAAACTTCATCAAGCCAAGGAATATTTTTGACAAGAGCAGGAAGATTCATAAGTGTCAGATCATGCCCTGCGTTTATACCTAACTGCAATTCTTTTGCTCTTCTTGCTGCTAAAACAAGTTTATTGAGCTCTTGATCTTGTTTTGTTTTATCCTGAAATGCACCACCGTAAGGTCCCGTGTAAAATTCCACACGATCAGCGCCCATTGCTTTAGCAATATCAAGACCATCGACAGTAGGATTAGCAAAAAGGGATACACGAATCTTTCTGTTTTTTAAATTCTGAATAATAGGTGCTAAAAATTCTGCATCATGAGCAAAATTCCAACCATGATCAGACGTTGACTGATCTGGATCATCAGGAACAAGGGTAATCTGATCCGCATAGTTTTTAGCGATATCCAAAAATTGATCACTGGGATAACCTTCAATATTAAACTCAGCAGTAGGAAAAGTGTTCTTTATTAAACAGTATATATCTGGTAAATCCGCAAAACGAATATGCCTTTCATCAGGGCGCGGATGAACCGTCAAACCTGCTGCTCCAGCAGCAAGCGCTATATGCCCAATATTCGTTATACTTGGCCACGGAAGATTACGTCGATTACGCAAAACAGCAACAGCATTAAGATTAACCGAAAGTTTTACCGCCATGCCCATTTCCATTTTTTTATAGTGTGTAACAAGATAGAAAAAAGGCATTTTCCATCTGAAACTTAGATGATATACACATCTTTTTTCTATCGAACAATCGTTAAACGTTCTGCTGCGCGGGTAATTCCCGTATAAAGCCAGCGCGCATACATATCACGAAATGCAAAACTTTCATCAAACAAAACGACATTATTCCATTGAGAACCTTGCGCCTTATGAACCGTTAATGCATACCCATAATCAAAATCATCATATCGCTTTTTTAATTGCCATGAAATTTCTTGATCAGGGTTTTCAAACGCTGCTTTTAAAAGTTTAATCTTTGCTACCCCACGCTCACTTTCTTCTGGTTTCACAAGAAGATTAATACTTGGTTTAACGGTCTCCTTCTGTGAAGTCATCACCTTCCATAAAGAGCCATTCAACAAACCTTTAATCGGATCATTTCGCAAACACACCAGCTTATCTCCCGCTTGTGGATAATCTGCTGTAAATCCCTTTAACACACGTAAACGCTGATTATAAAGGTGGCGTGTACGATTAACCCCTACCAAGACCTGATCAGCATCCAAAACCAATTGTTGATTGACCTCTTTACGTGTCACAACGCGCGCTTCTCCATAGTCACCATAAGCAATATCGCGTCCTTCACGTACATCCATAGCAAGACGTATAATCGGATTATCTCGCGCTTGCCGATGAATTTCTGAAAGAAGAAAATCTGGTTCCCCATTAGAAAAAAAGCCTCCACCTGATATAGGAGGCAATTGACCTGGATCACCAAGAACAAGAATTGGCGTTCGAAAACTCATTAAATCACGGGCCAATTTTTCATCTACCATCGAGCACTCATCAACAATAATGAGTTTAGCTTGTGCAGCAGCACTTCTTCGATTTAACATAAATGTTGGAGCAATAGACTTTTTTCCTGTTATTTCATCGGAAACTTCCTCTTCTCCACGCGGACAATAAATCAGCGAATGAATCGTACAAGCATTGCTTGCACCTTTAGAACGCAAAACCTGCGCCGCCTTCCCTGTAAAAGCAGCAAATTGAACAGAACCATCAACTGTCTCTGCAAAATAGCG
>NZ_JBHIOZ010000051.1:0-6931 GCF_042195805.1 Bartonella sp. AP57NXGY
GCAACCTTGGGTGCATCCTCTGTTTTTGCTTCTAATAATTCTGGTTTTGTAAGTTCTGGTGCAGATGTTTCTGATGTGTTCTCGCTTGATGGTGGCGATGCTGTTTCAACGGGACGCGGCTTTTCCTTTGGTTGAAATGGTGCAAGACTATCTATTTGTCCCTCTCCAATATGGCGTGCATCTTCTTTCTCTTGTGGCTGCATAGTTGGTTTGACGGCAGGGATTGCACGGATAGGAGCCTTCACGGCTCCTTGTTGAGAGGAAAACTCGTCCACCAAAGGAGCAAGAGTGATGGGAATTGCTTCCAACGGTTGTGGTAAAGAGACAGAGTTTGTAAACTGAACGGCTCCCCAACTGAGAAAAATGACATGGACCACAAGGGATAAAGCCAAGCCTCGTTTCATACTATGATAAGAGTCTTTGTTCATTCTTTATGCCTTACTTATGCCTTACATTTTTTCATTTTTAATCACTCTATGCTCTTTTAAAAACATCTTAAAAACAACCGGTTATGCACAATTTTATTACTTATTATTTATTGTGCTAAACTTGCTAACGCAACTTGAGAAAACCCCGCTTTTTGAATATCCGCCAGCAGTTTTAATACTTTCTGATATTCAACAGTTTTAGCAACCCGCACAAAAACTCGTTGATCTTTTTGTGTAGCATCTGCTTCTAGAAGAGTTTTAAGGTGTGCAATCAGGGCCTGTGACGTTTCATAATAATCTTGATTAATGGCAAAGCGCCCTTGCGCGTCAAGTGAAACCGTAAGAGGTGTTTTTTGAGCTCGTACGGGACCCGCTTGACTACGAGGCAAATCTAGAGGAACACCGTTCACTAAAAGGGGGGCAGAGACCATAAAAATAATCAACAAGACCAGCATGACATCCACAAAAGGAGTAACATTGATTTCACTCATCAGTTGGCTTCGTGAATGATGCCGCCTACGTGTATTTTTGCGAGAAGAAGAAGCAACAGAAACGCCCATGGGATAAGATCCTTTTTATAAAGAGGAAGGTGCTGTGCGTGTTTCATCAATACGCCGCGATACAATTGTTGAAAATTCATCGGCAAAATTTTCTATTTGTGCAATGATGCGCGCACTTTCATGGGTCAACTTGTTATAAGCAATAACAGCTGGAATTGCTGCAAACAAACCAATCGCGGTTGCCAAAAGCGCTTCTGCAATCCCTGGCGCGACAATGGCAAGTGATGTATTTTGAGAAGCTGAAATAGAAAGAAAAGACTCCATAATACCAATAACTGTTCCAAAAAGTCCGATAAAAGGTCCCGCAGATCCCAGTGTCGCAAGAAAACTTAATTTTGATTCTATTTTTTCACTTTCACGTCCCAGCGTCAAATCCATAGCCTTATCAATTCTGCTCTGCAAACTTTTCGATGTATGGGTCCCTTTTTCAAGAGATTTTTTCCATTCAACCATTGCTGCCATAAAAACTGCGGATATACTATTGGTACGTTGACTTTTGCATGATGCATAAAGATCTTCTAGCGCTTTGCCAGACCAAAATGTACGTTCAAACTGCTTTATTTCACGCCGTATTCTCCGATACGTAAAAATTTTATCAAAAATAATTGCCCAACTCCAGATGGAAGCGAGCAGCAACCCAATCATAACACCTTTCACGATCCAACTCGCTTGCATAAACAAATGCAACATTCCAATTGTTTCCGGATTTGTTAGTTCACCATGCGGCATAATTTTTATCCCTCTAAATGAAAGGTGTATTTTTAAAAGTTTTATAAAACAGATTATTTTATAGTTTCTAAATTTAAGTAAAGACTTTAGTTTCACATAAATCCATGCGCTAAAACAAGACTTGTTTCTTAAATTTCCTTAAAAAGTGATGACGAGAGACATCCCTCAATGCACACCCCCCTCATTTCACAACAGCATTTATGAAAAATATAACGATAAGGATTTCTCCATAAATGCTATAAAAATAAAAGACATAAAAATGCATGATATAAAATCTATTATGCACCACCATCTTTACGCTTATGAAAAGAACGCTAAATCATCATACGCGTTTTAAGCTTAAAATACAGCGATAAGTCTTAGCACTTGAAAAGATTCATAAGAAGCATTTTATTCCTTTCTTAAGTATTTTTGTATCCACTCACCAACTCCGCTTGTGACATGTAAGAAAATGTTTTTGATTAATTCGCGGCAATAGAGCTTGAAAAGAAAAAATTTTACAAGTTTCAGAATTATCTGAAAGTGACAACGCAATGAATTATCATTGTAAATAAATATGTTATCATCATAAAAGATGACGCTTTGCCTCAGGCTATTATTTCTCTCATTTTCCATCGAATTGAATACGGGGTACACCATCGGGCACAAAAAACGATACTAAACCACCCTACCACACCTCACAACAATGCGCCTCCCCCATGCACCCCCCCTATTATAAGTCCTATATAATCTAGTGTAAGTCTCATGTAATCTCATTGTGTTGTGAATTAGCCCCTTTCAATGCCTATCATCTCTCTGGCACCATGGTATAACGTACAAGCTTCCGTGACATGAAAAAAGCCTTTTCACGTCTTTACTTCATGAAAACCAGCTTCTTCGCTCTCTTTGCTCACTTGCGATATTTGATCATTATTGCATTGAAAATGATACATAAGGAACATTTTTACAATTTTTTCAATGATTTTTATTGCTCTCTTATGATGCGTAAGCAAATGATTTTAATTGTTTCAACATGAACAGATTTGAAATGTAAAGTATTTTATTCTATTCCTCTATTAGGGTTTGTACCCGTGAGAAGTGATAATTTATCTTTCTAAGTCAATATATTATATAGAATAATATGCTTTTGAAACTTTAAATCAAGAATGCATTTCTGCTTTGTATACATTGATCTCTCACTCATTTACTACGCTTAGAAGCGCACATAAAGTGATGCATTATAGATAGAAATGGATGAAACACGCGCTCTTGTGATGCCAAATGACAATCCAGTAAAAAAAACAAATCAAATTGCTTAAAAACACCCTTTGGGTGTTTTTAAGACAATTTTCGACCTAATGGCTTATTATCACTTTATTGCAATATTGCGCTGGGTATGTGCATTTTTATAAAAATAAATCTTAATCCATTTTTATTTCTTTTTATATTTTGTACTTTTTCGCTGCTTTCCGATGCCAACAAACCTTTCTTCAAAAAAAAGAAAATATCTTGAGTTTATAGAAGAAAATGGATGATATGACATTGTTTTTGAATCATAACATGGATAGGGCGTGTTTAATTTTGTGGGATATCATCTTCAATTTATTGTAGTTATTGTAGCAGAGGTGCTTTCTTTTGCTGTATCGTGTAACCTTGTTAGAAAACATCTAGGCTATGATAAATGTATAGTCTTAGATTATAGATTACTTTATATCTGCTGATCTCTCCTGAAGCGGCTGTTTCAATGAATAACACTTTTAACCAAGCATTTTTGCAAAAAGTTCTTTGGGTAAACGTCGCGGTTTTGCCTCCTCATTAATCAGAGCAATTTCAACTTTGGCTGTTACCAACGTAGTCATCTCATGCAAAATAGATTGCTCCATAAAAAAGCGGGCCCCTTGGATATGAGTAACACGTGTTTTAACGACTAAAAGATGATCAATTTTAGCGGGTCTTGAAAAATTAATTTCCATATGACGAACAACAAAAAACAGTTTTTCCCCCTCACCCCCTGCTGCTAACATCTTATTATTAAAACCGGTATCGCGTAAAAACTCTGAACGTCCTCGTTCAAAAAACTCAAGATAACGCGCATGATAAACTACACCGGAAAAATCTGTATCCGCAACATAAACGCGGACCTGAAAATTATGAAAAGCGTTTGTATGATTGCTCTTAAAAGGTGTTATTTCTGTCATCGACTTCATATCCCATAAAATCATCTAATATAGCAAATTATCTATCAATCAAAAGATTGAACACATTTTTGTGTTGAAGTTGTGAAAAGCAAAAAATCTTTAATAGTGCCAAACCTTTTTAGCCAGAATATGCTAAAAGAAGGCACGTCTCTTGTATTTTATGACCTTGCTATAAAATATTCACATAGTTTCTTTTAACAAAGAGAATGCCTTAGTCATCTTCCCCATCCCATAAAGATGTCTGAAGTGATGAATTGTCTTGAGCATCAGAAAGTTGAGAACGCCTTTGTATAGACGTTGTAGAGGCTGGAGCAGAAAGCCCTAAATGGCTCCAAGCCTTTTCAGTTAGAATGCGTCCACGAGCGGTTCTTTGAATAAAACCTTGTTGGAGCAAATACGGTTCAACAATATCTTCAATGGCATCGCGTGGTTCTGATAAAGCAGCAGCAATCGTTTCAATCCCCACCGGTCCCCCTAAAAAAGTTTCCGCAATCAGGAGCAAGTAGCGGCGGTCAAGCGGATCAAGCCCAAGATGATCAACCTCAAGGCGCGAAAGGGCTTCATCGGCGATTTTTTGGTCAATTTGTTTTGCCTGTTTAACCAGAGCAAAATCACAAACGCGCCGTAAAAGCCGTCCGGCAATACGAGGCGTCCCGCGTGCTCGGCGTGCAATTTCATGAGCACCATCATCACTGATCTTAACGGCAAAAAGTCGTGCATTACGCTGCACAATATATTCCAATTCTTCTATCGTATAAAAATTGAGACGAATTGGGATGCCAAAACGGTCTCGTAGAGGTGTGGTTAAAAGCCCCAAACGTGTGGTTGCTGCCACCAAAGTAAATTTAGCCAGATCAATTTTCACCGAGCGTGCGGCCGGCCCCTCCCCAATGATCAAATCAAGTTGATAATCTTCCATGGCTGGATAAAGAATTTCCTCAATCGCCGGATTTAAGCGATGAATTTCATCAATAAACAAGACATCACGTTCTTCAAGATTGGTCAAGAGAGCGGCTAAATCTCCTGCTTTAGCGATGACCGGCCCTGAAGTAGAGCGAAAATTAACGCCTAATTCTTTTGCCATAATCTGTGAAAGCGTTGTTTTTCCCAACCCCGGTGGCCCTACAAACAAAACGTGATCCAGCGCTTCTTGCCGCGTTTTTGCTGCTTCAATAAATATTTTTAAATTAGCCCGCGCCGCTTCTTGACCAATAAAGTCATCGAGAACTTGTGGCCTCAAGGAACGATCTGGATCGTTAGGAAGGGGGGCGGAACCCAGAAGGCGTTTATCTTCATCTTTATGCATTGTTACCTTGATTTTAAGTAGGAGAAGAAAGCAATTTGAGACTATGGCGGATCAGCAGGGCAGAAGAAACAGTTTCCCCCTCAAGAGCATTCATCGCAAGAGCAAGAGCACGAGATGCATGCTCCCGTTCAAACCCTAGCTTCATCAACGCGGAAAGCGCATCATGCGCAGGTTGATTGGTCATCTCACGCTGAGAAACCGAAACAGTCTTGACAGCTTGTTCAAAGGGGAGTGTTTTACTTTTCAGTTCACCCACAATTCTTTCACTGACTTTTTTACCAACGCCTGGCGCTCGACTAATCATCGCAACATCGTTTAAAGCAATAGCCTGTGCAAGTTCATCTGGCGATAAAGTACCCAAGATTGCCAAAGCAACCTTTGCCCCTACTCCAGGAACATTTTGTAGAAGACAAAACCACTCCTGTTCAGCTCTTGTAGCAAAACCAAAAAGGCGGATTGCGTCTTCCCGAACATGCGTTTCAATAAAAAGGCTTAACGCCTCCCCAACAGAGGGTAAAGAAGGACGCAGCCGATTTGACACAAAAACAACATACCCCACACCGTGAACATCAAGAAGGATATGATCATCAAAGATATGTTCAAGAGTGCCCTTTAATTTGCCAATCATGCTTCCACCCCACTCATATCGCCATCCTTGCCTGATAAGATCGGTCAATACTGTTACGGTGCATACTATGACAAAGAGCAAGAGCAAGAGCATCAGCCGCATCACTGCTATCAAATTCAGCCCGTGGGAGGAGAACTTTGACCATCATATGGATTTGTTCTTTAGCCCCATGTCCAACCCCAATAACTGATTTTTTCACTTTGTTGGGCGCATATTCAAAAACAGGAAGATTTGCTTGCGCAGGAACCAGCAGTGCAATTGCACGCGCTTGGCCAAGTTTTAAAGTTGCTGTAGCATCTTTGTTGACAAATACATGTTCTACAGCGGCTTCATGGGGCATAAATTGATGCACAACCTCTGAAAGACCTTTGTGGATCTGACATAGTCTGGAAGCCAGCTCACACTGTACATCAGAAGAAACCGTCCCTGCTGCAATAAACTGAAGACGATTACCCGCAACATCGATAACGCCCCACCCTGTACGCCGTAATCCGGGATCAATGCCTATAATACGAATCGTCTCTGCCATAAACTACAGTCTATACACTTTTCCCCCCTGTGAATAAAGATGTGAATAAAGACAAGACCACAAAGAAACCAGCAACCCAAGACAAAACCAGTAAAAAGATAATCATATCCCCCAAATTTATACAATTATAACACACAACGAACAGCATCTTTATGGAATACACTTTATGAAGCATAACTGAAATCAATCAAAACCATTCACACATCACAAGCAAGCACCTTATCAAGCACCCTCTAAAGCATAAAAATTCCCTTTCTGTATCATTTCCAATGCCATAATGGTTAAACATCGCAAACGAGAAAATAGATCAGTGCTGGATTGCACATTCATAAGTATAAAGAGGCTATGCAATGAATAGTATACACTTTACGGAAACTTTTTACATTATAGCATGACGCTACCACAATAACTCAACACATTGATTTACAAAGATAATTAATTATTTTGTATGTTGCATAAGAATCCCGAATATCCTAAGATTTTCTCATTACAAATCTGTTTATATTGAAGCAATCAAAACCATTCTCTTACATATGAAACGTGGGATTGCCGTATAGAGTGAAACTGTACAAGA
>NZ_JBHIOZ010000051.1:7031-9919 GCF_042195805.1 Bartonella sp. AP57NXGY
GGGGTTTCAAGTTCCAATGTCGGTGTATGAAGTGACACTTTTACAATTTCTTTTTTTATTTGTTCTGATGACATTTCCCCTTCACGCTCTGCGCGAAGAAGAAGGAGTTGAGAAGCGATTTGCATAAGTCGTGTACTTAAATACATAGCCTCTTTTGCATAGATTGCAGAAACCTCTGCCGAAAGAGAGCGTGCTACTAATTTCCCTTCTGAGTCAATATACGCTGCGGTTTTTTCAATCAGCGCCATTGTTTCTTCATAGAGACGATTAAAAGCATTTTCAAAAGCATTATGCTCAATCATGATAATAGGTTCATCATATGGACGTTTATGTACACTCACGCTTTTATACTCCAAGTATCAGCACAAAATTATACCACTCAACGAACAGAGTATTAAAAAGTTTCTTTTGTTGCTGTGTAGAACGCTTTTTTTTTAAAACTGCTACCTCTTTTAATTTTTTTGCGCAACGCACTTTTTATACTAAGGTTAACGTGCCCAATAAACACTATAGGAATGTTTTTTATAAACGGATCATTTTCCTTGAAAATGACCACTGCCAAGATTGCCGTTTTTCACAATAATAAGCGACTCCAAATTGCAAAGCAATACCCGTTATTATTAAGAGGGTATCGGAAAAAACCGTTTCTGTCATCACTGTTTTTATAATTTGTCCAAACATCGCAAAAATGGTTCCCGTTACAAAGACCGGTAAACTATGTTTGCCTAAAATTGCTAAAGGATGTTTCTGAGAGACATAAAACCATTTATTGATGCGCGGCAAAGAAAGAATGAGAAAGGCTAATGCAAGAACATGGAGTAAACGTGGCAAGCTTAAAAAGGTTTTATTAAAGTTCAACAATGGGGAAGACCAGCCAAGCCACCCCAAAATGCCCCACCAATTTAAGCGAACCCATAACAGCGCCAACAAGAGATACGCTGCCGCACAAACAATCCAAAAAGACTGAAAAGCGATTTTTTTTCCTTGTTTAAGCGCTAAAGTACTGGTCAATCCTATGACAAATAAGAATTGCCAAGACAAAGGATTTAAAAACCACTTTCCCTTTAAAGGATAAGAAGGAGGAGCAATTTTGTAAAATCCGCAGATAAGATACAGTGTAAAGGAGCCCAAAAGCAGCCATTTTGTCTGCTTACAACTCAAATAAAGGATAAAAGGCGCAAAAAACATCAAAACGATATAAAGAGGAAGAATATTATTATATCCCAATTGATGCCCAAAGCTTAAGGTACTCAAAAATGCGATACCAGGCTCTTTAAAAAAGAGTCCCACATTGTTCATCGATAAAAGTTTTTCTGTTCGCCATAATAAAAAGGCAGCAAAAAAAAGACTTAACGTGACAAAAGTCGTAAAAAGATATGCACCATAGAGCTGCAGAGCTCTGTACCAAAGTTTTCGGATAATAAAAGCAAAGGATTTTTGCTGTAATCGTCCATGAAAGCTTAACCCAAGAGCAATCCCTGAAAGCAAAACAAACACTTCTGCACAATCAGAAAAACCGAAATTTCTATGAGTAAAAGACTCATAGATCGTTCTGGGAATATGGTTGATGAAAATCGTCAATAAGGCCAAAGAACGAAAAACGTCAATGCGTGTATCACGATGAGAAGGTTGAGTATTATGCTCAAGAATACCTTGGTACTTCATCAGTGGACTCCCACACGTTGCACCCCCCTTGAAGTCCCATAAAAATGGTGCTTACCCTTATTGCCAACAAGCATGAACAGGATGAAATTTTAATTTTTAAGAGTCAAGTTTCATTTTAAGCGTTTATTTTTTTAAAAGCAAAAGTTTTTTAAAGGCAAAAGAACGAAAAGCGTCCATACGTGTATCACAACAAAAAGGCGACATATTATGCTTAAAAACACTCTCATTTCTCATAAACAGGCTTCCACACACCCACAAATCCTTTAAATTACGTGAAAATGGTGGTCACTTTCATCGCAAATAAGCATAATAGAATGAAACTTTAATTTTTAAGCGTTATTTTTTCTAAGAAACAGGGATTTGACATGACACAACAAAAAAATAAACCAATTGATCCACCTCTTTTCCCTCAGTTGATTTTAACACTTGATGTTCGGCGCAACACCCCACACACATTTTTGCAGCAAATTTTGCAAACAAAGTCTTTTGCATGCGTCATCCTCTATGATTCTGAAAGGTTGAAAGATGATGGCTCTTTTTTGCAACAACAAGCGCAAACTTACGCAGAAGATATTCAACATCATGACGCAGCCCTTCTCATCGCTGATGACAGCCGCATTGCTGGGCGCATAAAGGCTGATGGATTGCACATAGAAGATGATCTTAACGCTCTTGAAAGCTTCAAAAATCAGCAAAAGGAACAAAAAATCATAGGCTTTGGCAATCTACGCAATCGCCATAGTGCTATGCTTGCAGCGGAAACAGGTGTTGATTACCTGTTCTTTGGAAAACTCGGTGCTGATAAAAAACCCCAAGCGCACCCCCGCAATCTCCAGTTAGCAACATGGTGGGCAGAAATTATGCAAACCCCCGCCATTATCCAAGCAGGAAGCGATTTTTCAACCTTTGATGAAGTCTTAAAGACTGGATGTGAATTCATTGCTGTAGAAGAAGTCATTTTGAGGAACGACAACCCCTTAATACTGCTTAAAACAATGCAAGAAAAATGTGAGAAAACCCCCTTGTAATATAGGAGGAGAATTTATAAATAAAGCGTTAACTTTCGTGCTTCTTATATAGAGCACATAACGGCATATACAAATAGGAGAAAAATTCGTTTCGTTCATTCACAATTCAATCAGATCGCTTTATCACGCAGTAAAATTTCCCATCATTTAGTCAAGTTTTCCCACGTTTCAATCAATTGAATGGAAGGTGACCGT
>NZ_JBHIOZ010000052.1:0-9693 GCF_042195805.1 Bartonella sp. AP57NXGY
ACTTCAAACCATCACGTAAATGAAAAGTAATCACCGTACTGTGATCATCACCTGAAACATCCCAATGTGTTGCTAAAGCGGGAACCATTTTAGCAGGATCATTTGTCGCAGTACTGACCAAATTATCACAAACATTGCGAACAATTTCACTTCCATAAACATCATTAAGTTGTGCGGGATCAAATGTACTAATTGCATCAAGATTCCAAGCCATCACAAGGGTATCAGCGGGTGTTTTTGCTGAAACTTGTTGTGCAACCATCGCCAAAGCTATAAAAGCAGAAACAAGAGAGCTGCTATTTTGTAATATTTTTTTCTTCAAGTTCATAGACTTTTCCTTTTAAAGTTTACTATATAAATTTCCCACACAACAAGCACATGCTTAATAATAAGGTTAGATGATCCATAAGCGCCTCAAACAAAGTATTATTAAAACCTTCAAACAACACCACTTACCAACCACGGACTTCTACCCATGGCTATAAGCCAAGACAAACCAAAACATGCAACAACAAACACTCTGACATACAATGAATGCTCCCCCATAACAGAGCCTATTCATGATGTCATAACGCCTACGATTGAAGACTATAAAACCACTATTTTCTCTCTTTTGTCGGGTAAGCTTGTCTCTTCTTTCCTCTCGCCTTTTTATGCCATCAAAAGACTCTTCTTTGTTAGCTTAAGCGCCTTAATAACAAAGAGCTCTACTAACAATTTGACATTTTAACAAAACAGGAAAATTCACCCATCAACCGACATGACCTCCTCCCCCTACAAGAGGAATTTTGAATTTTTCCATAATCCTCTGCCAAATAACAGCTTGTAAATTATATTTTATTTCTAAATAAAAGGAGCATGGGCTCCCCCTGATATTCCTTTACGCACCCATACATAACAAAACTTTTGTCCACATCGTATTTTTAATATCTTTGCTCCTTTAACAACACTCAATTCATTGCTTACATTTTTTCAGAAAAAAGATCTTTTCAATGCACTAAGGTTGAAATATCTAAATATAATACCTATATAAGCACACCCTTATTAGAATAGATAGTCTTTTTTTAAGTAAACTGTCTTGAAATATTATTTCTATACACGATAATAATAAGTTCGTTACAAAATCTTCAATATACTACAACTCTCACTCTGATGTGAAACATCGAAACGTTATAAAATTTCTCTACAAATTCTCGAGACGAAAGGATATCCCTTCATTTAACAAAAGAAGCGCCATGAAAATATCGCAAAAAATGCAATAAAACATGTGTATATTTCAAAAACCAGCACCGTTAACCAGACTAAGGTGATAAACTCAAAAAAGTAAGAAAAAATAAAAAAATGTTTTTCCTTTATGATAATAACATCGCTGTACTATGATAATACAATAAAAAACACGATCTTCGAAAGTATCTTAGAATGAAGCGAAAAAAAAAATTATTAAATTCTTTTCATGCGTTTCTTGGAGAAAAATTAAGCCGCGTTAGTCTAAAATTGCTTATTCTTTCATTCTTCATTGGCATCGTAATGAATTTTTTGGGATGGACACCTCGAAACCTCATACAAAAAATAGTAGATTTTTTTCAATCACTATGGGAAGCAGGATTTATAACGCTTACAAATTTCTTCCATATAACTATGACAGGAGCTATTGTTGTTGTGCCTATTTTTCTTATCTTACGAATTTTTCATAAAAAATAAAAGCCTTAACATTTTCCTTGCGTTAATCTTTTCGAAAAATCAAACGACATAAAAATCCTGTAGTAATAGCAATAATCACTGCAACAATACCGTATAAAAAACGATACTTGTGCGCTGCATAAAAAATTGTATAGGTGATATGTGCTTTAACAATTTCAAGAGTCGTTGTTGCACTATCAATAAACTGTCCATCACGAAAAAGATAAGCACGAACTTTATAATGTCCAACCGGGATATTTGCTGGCAAACGAAAATGCGCTGTGAAAAGTGTGTCAGAACCAAAACGAACCCCACCCACTTCCTCATAATAAAGGCTTTTAGCTTTTTGCAATTTTATAAGTTCATCGCGAAAGATTTGTATTTTTTTCTGATCTTGTTCATCCGTCTGCAATGGCAAATAGAGTAATCCTAACCCTAAGCGTTTATAATCTTCAATGCTCGTAATATCGTCAATTTCACGTGTTGTGACCATAGAGTAAAAAAGAGGAACCTTTTTAAAAATAAGAGAATCTGTATTGACCCATACACCGGCATTGCGTTTTTTTTCTCGCATCACCATTGTCCGATCTTGTCCCTCCAAGCTTACAACAATATCATAACGGTTCTGTCGAGAATATAACGGATCAATATTTTCTAAAACACCAGCAATATAAAGATCACGACCAGCAAAATTTGCATCCACAGTAATCGTATTCGTTGTTACAATAATTTGGACAGTTTCGTGGTCAACTTGATCAATGAATGTAGCTGGCGTCCCAACATGTGACCATGTAGAAAAAGAAATAAAACAAAAGCAACCTGTAATGATGTATAAAGAAAATAATCTACCCATTTTTATCTCATAAGAATATCCAGAGAGAAAAGATTATCAGGGCGTATAAATAATTGAAAAGCAAGACGCATACACACAATCAACACTAAAAATGCAAGTGCCATACGCAATTGTTCAGCCTTTAACTTCCGTCCAACCCGTGTTCCATATTGCGCACCAATACTTCCTCCAAGCATTAACAAAAAAGCCAAGACAATATCAACGGACTGATTAGTCATACTTTGCAAAACTGTCGTGAAAGAAGACACAAATGTAATCTGAAAAAGTGAAGTCCCAATCACCACACTGGTTGGAACACGCAGAAGATAAATCAATGCTGGGATCATAAAGAACCCCCCACCAATTCCCATAATAGAAGACAACAACCCCACGATGAGACCAATCCCTAAAACTGGAATAATGCTAACATATATCATAGATGTCCGAAAACGCATTTTTAAGGGTAAGCGATGAATCCAGTTATGTCGACCAGCAAGACGAATATTGGCTTTTCCTGCCTTACGCTTGCGCATCATATCATACCAACTTTCAACGATCATCAAGCTTCCTACACTTCCAAGAAGAATCACATAAAGAAGCGAAATCATTAAATCTAATTGACCTAACTTTTTCAAAACAGAGAAAACCTGAATCCCGATTAAAGAACCAATCCCTCCTCCAAGCGCCAAAAGAATACCAAGTTTAATATCGAGCGTACGTCTTCTAAAATGTGTAATTGCTCCTGTTACAGATGAAGCAATCATCTGGTTGGCACCTGTTCCAACAGCAATAGCAGGAGGAATATTATAAAAAATCAATAACGGCGTGATGAGAAACCCACCACCGATTCCAAAAAGTCCTGAAAAAAAACCAGCAACGACTCCCATACCAATCAAGATCAGCATATTGAGTGACATTTCAGCAATTGGTAAATAAATACTCACTTACAGAACCTTCAAGATAATTTGAGGTTTTTTTACAATTAGAGAATCCTTCTCCAATTATCCTCTTTTCCAATAATCTCTGTTGCGTGTTTAAAAGGATAATTTTAGTTGCTATAGCTTCCGCACAAACACGAATGCGCAATACATTTCACATCTATTAACATCAACATCATAAAAATTAAAAAAAACGAGCTCCTTTTAAAAAGCTATAAAAACATAACGTTATCGCTACCACAAATGCAACGGTTAAAAAACAAAGAACACCTTTTTTTAGCAAATAAGATAAAAACGACACATGTTCCCGAGACTGCGTCCTTAAAGAAGAAAAATCATTCTCAATGCAATGATTAGATGCCTGAGCACCCATCATCCCCTTTTCTTTTATCACAGCATGCTTCACTACTCCCTCAACCTTTTTAAAAGAAGATTGCAGAGCATCACTGGGCAAAGGGCTTCTATTTTCTTGCTGCACCGTATTTTCAACATTTGTTTGGAGTGAAATTATGCTGTTTTCTTTCGAAAAATTTTGCACCTTTTGAAGTAATAAGCGTTCTTGATTTCCCTCACATTCCATATGAGCAAGTTTTTGTACAACAGAATCAGGTGATTTTGAACGAGACACCCGTCGTGTTACCGCTGCTTCTTCTAAGCTTTTTTTTTCACTCTGCAAACTTTGAACAATTGTTTTAATCTGCTCTAAAGACTGGAAAAGCTTTTTTTCTCTTTGACGACGTATATAATGTTCAGCCAAAATGGCCCGACTAATATCATCTAAGTAAGATTTAAAATGCTCTTCTACAGAACTCTGCTGCATTAAAGAACGAGGCGAATGCTTCATTTGCATTTGCGCATAAACGGTGCGTAATTTTTGAGCAATATCCGACATCGTTACTTCTACAGAAGTATCCATTCTCTCTTTCTGTTCAATAAAAGAAGAGACTTTATCGTTCCTAACCTGTTTGGTCGCCTGGTCGATCGTATGACCCTTCGTATTCACAAACGCCTACCCCTCATTAACCTTTTTGAAAAGAATCGCAACAAATGATGAGAAAGTGTGCTCTATTTTAGTAAATAGAGCTTTAAGAACTTCCAAAAACTTTTTTGTTAGAAATATTTTCCCCAATCTTTATCTAAAATATTTGAAAGAAAGATCTTTAATTTTTCTATCTTCAAGATTTGAAGAGCAAAATCATTCCCCCATTTTTATCTTTTTCACTTAATTTTTCATTGCATAAAGGACCTATTGCACCATCATAAACAAAGCATAAGAAACTAAAAAAGAATATTCTCACAAGACAGTTTGATTTTTTTACTTTTTATTCAAGCAAATAAGGCAATTATGGCAATGCAAAAATATGAAGATTGAAAATGACGACGAGAAAGTACAAGTAAACATAAAAAAGCTTATACGAAAGAGAATACAAGTTATAAATTGAGACTTCATTCTAAACAATTTGGTTTCTTATGAGTATTGCTATAAACTTGTAACATACAAACAAAGAGGATCATTATGAAGATAATTGTCGCTGTCAAACGTGTTGTTGATTATAACATCAAGATACGCGTCAAACCGGATAGTACAGGCGTTGATCTGTCTCACGTAAAAATGTCTATGAATCCTTTTGATGAGATAGCCGTGGAGGAGGCCATTCGCCAAAAAGAATCCGGTAAAATTTCAGAAGTTCTTCTTGTTTCAATTGGCCCAGAAGCAGCTCAAGAAACTCTACGAACAGGACTTGCAATGGGAGCTGATCGCGCACTTCTTGTCACAACGGATCAAACACTTGAACCCTTAGCAATTGCTAAGATTCTCAAAACCATTGTTGATGAAGAAAAACCCGACATGGTCTTTTTAGGAAAACAAGCAATTGATGACGATAGCAACCAAACAGGACAAATGCTCGCCGCTCTTCTTGGGTGGGGACAGGCAACTTTTGCCTCACATTTTAACATAGAAAATGGGCATGCTACAGTTATTCGTGAAGTTGATAATGGAACACAAACCCTTTCTCTTCCCCTTCCCATGGTTATGACCGCCGATCTACGGCTCAATGAACCGCGTTACACCTCTCTCCCCAATATCATGAAAGCAAAAAAGAAAATCATTGAACAAAAATCTCTTACTGATCTTGGCGTCGATACGAAAGCACGCTTAATAATTTTAAGCGTTGAAGAGCCAAAACCCCGTCAATCCGGTATAAAAGTGGCAAATGTAGTAGAACTTGTCAGAGCCTTAAAACAGAAGAACTGCATTTAATATTCTCACCACTAGAGTAAAAGCAACACTCACATAAAAGGGCAAAAACTTATGGCAATTCTTTTATTGGCCGATCATAATACAGAAGAAACAGCAAAAGCACTCACCGCTGCACGCGTACTCAGTAATGATATCGATATTCTGGTTTGCGGAGAAAAAATTCAAACGATAGCGGAAAATAGTGCTAAACTTAATGGTGTGCGGCAAGTTCTTATTGCAAAAGCAGACTATTTAGCCCATCAACTTGCCGAGCCTATGTCAGATACAATTCTCATGTTAGCAAAGGATTATGATGTGATCATGGCAGCATCCAGCAGTACTGGGAAAAATGTGATGCCGCGCGTAGCAGCTCTTCTTGATCTTATGCAAATTTCAGATATTACCGCCATTCTTTCACCCAATACCTTCAAACGACCAATTTATGCAGGCAATGCATTTGAAACTGTACGCACCAATGATTATAAAAAGATTATAACAGTTCGCACCGCTTCTTTCACCCCAACGCCTTCCCAAAATAATTCTGCTCCCATTAAAACAATAACACCAGCTCCCAATCCAAATCTTTCTTCTTTCGTAAAAGCAGAGACAAACAAAAGTGATCGTCCTGAGCTCACCTCAGCACGTGTTATTATATCAGGCGGGCGTGGTCTTGGTTCTCAAGAGAAATTTATGGCCCTGCTTCTTCCTCTTGCAAACAAATTAAATGCTGCTTTAGGTGCCAGCCGCGCAGCAGTGGATGCAGGCTATGCTCCCAATGATTGGCAAATTGGACAAACAGGAAAAGTCGTTGCCCCTGAACTCTATATCGCCGTTGGCATTTCCGGTGCAATCCAGCATGTAGCCGGTATAATGGATGCACAAATTATTGTTGCCATTAATAAAGATGAAGAAGCTCCCATCATGCAAATTGCCGATTACACCCTTGTAGGTGATCTCCACCAAATTATTCCAGAATTGGAGAAAGCTTTATAAGCCATGAAAGCACCTCTGCATGACCAACGTGAAAGTATGGAGTTTGACATAGTCATTGTCGGAGCAGGACCAGCAGGGCTTTCTGCCGCAATTCGTTTTAAACAAATTAATCCTGAGCTTTCTGTCACAATTGTTGAAAAAGGGACCGAAGTTGGTGCACATATTCTCTCTGGCGCAGTTGTTGACCCCATTGGTATCGACACACTCTTACCAGAATGGCGAAATGATAACGACCATCCCTTTACAACCCCTGTCACACAAGACCAATTTTTTTTTCTAAAGCCTCAAAAGTCCACAGTATTTCCCAATATTTTGCACCCTAAAATCTTATCAAATAACGGATGTTATATCGTTTCGCTTGGGAGCGTCTGCCGCTGGCTAAGCAAAAAAGCTGAAGCGTTGGGTGTTGAAATCTATCCTGGTTTTGCAGCAACAGAACCCATCATCCAAAAAGATAACGGAGCTATCATTGGTGTTCTCACCGGTGATATGGGGCTTAACAAAGATGGAACCCCTGGAAAAAATTATATGCCTGGGATGGCTTTATTAGCAAAATATACTCTGATTGCGGAAGGAGCACGCGGCTCAATTGCAAAACAACTGATACAACATTTTAATCTTAGCAAAAATCGAGAACCACAAAAATTTGGTCTTGGTCTCAAGGAGCTCTGGGAAATTGCCCCCAACAAACACCAACGCGGTTTAGTACAACATTTCACTGGTTGGCCCCTAGACAATAATACCGGTGGCGGTGGCTTTATTTATCACCAAGAAAACAATATCATTTCTGTCGGTTTTGTTGTGCACTTAGATTACAAAAATCCTTATCTTTCTCCCTTTGAAGAATTTCAACGTTTTAAAACACATCCAAAACTCTATAAAATCTTTAAAGGCGCAAAACGTCTTTCCTATGGTGCACGTGTTATCAGCGAAGGAGGTTGGCAATCTGTACCAAAACTCACCTTTCCTGGTGGGGCGCTTATTGGCTGCTCTGCTGGATTTGTCAATGTTCCTCGTATCAAAGGATCACACAATGCCATCTTATCTGGCATATTAGCTGCCGATAAAATGGCTACCGCTCTTGCACAAGGGCGTGCCCATGATGAGGTTAAAGAAATCGAAGAACAGTGGCGAAAAGGGCTCATTGGCAAAGATCTTTATAAAGTGCGAAATGCCAAACCGCTCTGGGCAAAATATGGGACAAAATATGGAATTAAACTTGCTGGTTTTGATATGTGGTGGCAACAACTGTTCGGATTTTCCTTATTTAAAACACTCTCCCACGGAAAGGAAGATTATGCATGCCTTGAACCAGCAGAAAAATTTCAACCCATTTCTTACCCAAAACCAGATGGCGTTGTAACCTTTGATCGCCTTTCAAGTGTTGCCCTTTCCAATACGCATCATGAAGAAAATCAACCTTGTCATTTAAAAATAGCCTCATTAAAAAAGCAAAAGGACTCTGAATATGCAATCTATGGAGGACCCTCTACACGCTATTGTCCCGCCGCTGTCTACGAGTGGCTAGAGGATAATGATCATCTGACTTATATGATAAACGCTTCAAATTGCATACATTGTAAAACATGCGATATCAAAGATCCAAACCAAAATATCACTTGGATCTGTCCGCAAGGCAATGAGGGCCCCTTCTATCCCAATATGTAATTCCCCAATGTATAATCATTGTTCATTTTCCTAAAATTGAAATATACAAAACGCAATGGATAAAAATATTTCCCTCAGATCAGAAATCTATCAATCACCTTCCTGCATACGTTCTTTCACAATGTAAAAAGAACTCTATTCTCATATAAAATACTCTCTTCACCGCATGAATTTTTTCAATAGAAAAACATAACATATTTTTATCAAAATTTTTTTATTTAAATGACAAAACAATAATAAATATATTCTTGACAATTCTGCGATAAAGGAACAGCCGCGGTTCTCGAAAACCTGAAGGAAAATAAGCCCGTTCTACTTTACCCCCTCTCCCATATGATCCAAAATGCTTTTAGCCCTCTCATAAGAAACATCAGTCGTTTTAACTAGCCAAGAGCAAAACCTACGGAGCTACAATTCAAGTTTATTTTTTCTCCTACACTTGCCAAGTAATGCTCACTCAAGAAAAACCACGAATGAATGTAGAAAAAACATTGTGAGATAAAGAGATAAAGAGCATGCTTGTTCAAGCCCTTTATAATGTTTCTACTGATAATGACACGAAAAAATCTTTAATCTCACATTAACCTTTTATTTTTGCATCAAGGATAATCGCCTTGCATCTAACCTTACCAATATACTGCAATGAATGTGTACAAATACCGTAAGAATAAGCAGATGCCAAGCCATGGAGACTATCGCTATTAGCAAAACACCTGATAAAAAACAAAATAGCTTTCATGACCACTCTATGACGCGTTTTATAGAGTTGTTTTTTTTATAAAGCTTGTGCTTTCGCTATTGCTTGTAAATCAACATCCAAATTGAACACAAGTGGTATATTTAAAAGAAAGATTAAGGTGAATGAAAGCTCTGCACGCCGTTCCAGCTTTTGTAGCTAGAGCAAAAATATTGCATATTCTATTTGAGTAATCTCTGAAACGAAAATACAGCTTCATTTAGCAAGAACATCAAATCTGAAAGGAAAAAACTGTTTTCCTCTTTACTATCATCTGTCCATTCGGTTTTAAAACTTTCAAAAGCATCACAATATCCTCTAAAAAGAAGAGATAACGTATTGTCCCCGCTTTTATTACTTACGTTTTTTTATGGGAGCATATCCTTCAGAAAAAATAAGGTATCCAAAATTAAAGCAGACTTGTGTTGTTCAGTCATGGGCTTGTTTTTAAGAGATAGCTCTCATATCAAACAATAATTTTGCGACACTATCCGAAAAAGGTATAACGCAATCCTGTGAACGAACAGTTCCATATTTATGAAATAAAAAGTACAAGCTAACAGCATTATTTTCTCTGCGATCTCCAATGAGGCGATAATCTTTG
>NZ_JBHIOZ010000053.1:0-1362 GCF_042195805.1 Bartonella sp. AP57NXGY
TTCAAAAAACATGAAGTTATCCCAACGCTTACAAGTGTGCCAACAATTCAACTTTGAGATAATAGATCAGTGCTAGAGTTATGCCAATCTCACCAATCTGTTGTTGTCTATGAAGAGCATAGTATCAAAGGAGAAGCTTGGAGATGCAATTGTTAAATCGCTTATGGAACAAAACATTCTATGCCAATTTGTATCATTAGGCCCCCCACCATCCCCATCTGCAATAAAAATGAACTGGATATTTTAACAAGTTATAAAATCAATCGAGAACGCATAAATAGTGTTAGAAATGACATACTATACAAAAAATATTCAACTGCTTCCTAATATGCTCGCCAGTTCAAAAACATCATAAATCATTGAGAAAACAAGAAAGAAAAGCACATTAATTCACGCAGTTTTGCTCTCAGTAAACGAGCTTTTTTAAAGATAGTACGGATATTTTTTTTCATTGCTTAAAAATGTACTCCATAAAAACAATATCACATCCATATAATATATTATCCAATGAACTTAATATAAATAATATATAGATTATAGAAATATTATTTATTAGATACATTTTTTATTATAATTATAGATTAAAATAAATACATATTGACATTTTTAATAATTTTATTTATATACTATAACTAATATTATTTATATTAAAATAAAACTAAATGGATTTTATAAATTTACGTTTTATGCCAATATGGAAAAGAAGTAATTAACATATTATATTTTAATGTTTTTTATATATAGGAGGGAAAAATGCTCACAGCATTATTTATATCTATTTTTTCTATATCAACAGTTGTTTTACCTTTAATATCAGCGCTTGTTCCTTTTTATCCGTAGAATGAGCTTTTAATAAAGTAAATAAAATATGTATGCAATGTTATTATTGTTTTTTTTCGTGTTTATTATTATTAATACTTAATATTATTGTAGTTACTGAGTATTTTCTGTGATTTTATAGAGGAGCTTATTGATCTTTTCTATTTAACTTTAACTGTCAACATATTTTTAAAATATATAATTATGCTCCTCTATAAAAAGACTTTCTTTTTCTGAAAGAAGTATAACATATTGCTTTCATTGCTTAAAAACATCTATATTTACTAAACTCTTGCGTGTAATATCTTTGATTGTCTGAGTACCAGTCAGTGTCATAGCTACCCGCATTTCATTGGCAAAAAGATCAAGGAGATGCATAACACCTTTCTTACCTGCTGCTGCAAGCGCATAAACAAAAGCACGGCCAATCATAACAGCATCCGCACCTTGTGCTATCATGCGTACAACATCAAGACCAGAACGAACACCTGAGTCCACTAAAATAGTCAAATAATCCTTTACAGCATCCGCAATTGCAGGCAA
>NZ_JBHIOZ010000053.1:1462-2691 GCF_042195805.1 Bartonella sp. AP57NXGY
ATCATGCCAACCAATTGATGGATCAAAATTTGCACCAAGCCAACCAACGTAATCATCCAATGCAATTTTCTTTTTGAGATAAGCAGAGACATTTCCAAGATCATGAGGGCGCCCCATAACACCAACCTTCCAAGCCCAATATGGATGAGTCAAAGCTTGTAAAAAACGACGTAAACCAGCATAAGGACCAGACATTCCTGAATGCGCATCACGATAACGTGCACCAGGAATTGGCATATCAACTGTAAAAACCAACGTGCGTACACCAGCCAACCAAGCCCGTTCTAGTGCATCACGCATGAAACCGCGATCTTTGAGAACATAAAGTTGAAACCAAAATGCACCTCCAACCGCTTCTTGCACTTCCGCAATAGGACAAACTGAAACAGAGGATAGAGTAAAAGGAATCCCTTTTGCCGCTGCGGCACGCGCTGCTTTTACCTCTCCACGACGTGCATACATGCCCGTTAGCCCAACAGGCGCAAGTACAATCGGTAAATCAAGTGTCTGATCAAAAAGCTTGATTGAAAGATCAACTTCACCAACTTGCCTTAGAATCCTTTGACGCAATGCAAGTGCTTGAAGATCTGTACAATTACGTCGCATCGTTTCTTCAGCATAAGCCCCACCATCAATATAGTGAAAAAGAAAGGGAGGAAGACGACGCTTTGCTGCCTTACGATAATCAAGTGTTGAAGAAATAATCATTGATGGCACCATTGTTCCTAAATGAAAAGAGAAAACATCCTAAAACGCATAAAAGCGAATCCATGTACCTACCTATTCGCTATTCTCCCAAAGCACTCTATTGAATAGATAGAAGCAACAGAGACTGCAACTTTCTAAAAAAACTAATTGATAAAAACAACGTCTTTATTGCTCTTATCCAAATTTAAAATCTCACAGTATGAAGTATCATTAATAACGTATCTACTCATATATTCTTCATGTGCAATTAAAATGTTATACTCTCTTTAAAGCAATCCCTCTTCGAAAGCGATTGCTCCGTAGCTTAATTAGTCATAATTTAAAGTCGCTTCTCCCTCCAAAGATCCTTACATTATCAGTTATTAAGAATATAGAGTGTCATTAAGTATAAATCATAATCTCCTCCAAAAGATGAAAAAATCCTTTATTAATACTGGAAATAAAGCTGTCGCATACATGCAGAAATCTTCTTATATCAATATTCAAAACTGAGATCTGTTACTTATTCATGAAAGTTTATA
>NZ_JBHIOZ010000053.1:2791-9506 GCF_042195805.1 Bartonella sp. AP57NXGY
TATAGTGCCTAATTCATATAAAGCATAAAAACTTTTAATGTTCATACCAATAGAAACCTTCATATTTAATTGAATAATTTTCTAGCAATATTATATCTTGAGGCTATAAATGAGTTACTAAAATTAGAATAATGTTTATTGAAAATAATTGTTACTAAACTGGAGTGAAAACTTATTTATTAACTCTTAAGGATAATTTTTATGCGGAATAAAATATACTGGTTATTACACTCTAGAAAAATTGAGTCAATTGCAGCATCCAATCTCGCATATTTACTTTGAAAAGTGAGTAGCTACTGTTATGTTGAATTTTATTAACCTATTGATTTATTATAATAATAAATATGAATAACATATTGAATATAGTAAAATTCTTTCATTGTAAATTTTGTCACGATGAAATAATCAAAACTATTCTTTTGCACATCATAAATGGAGTTCGTATAGATAGAACCTCTTGAAAAAAGAAGTAAAAATGCCTCTCATACCCTCTCAAATGCAAGAGATGAGATAACCTTGGAAATTAAAAATAGAATGCATGACGCCAGTTTTGCGAAGCACAAAATTTTCTTTTATCTAAAATACGCTTTCTGCATACATGTTATCAAAATTCGTGGTTCCCAACTCATTTAAAATGCTTGGACAACTTTAAACCCTGTGCTTGATAATGTGATCCAACATCATGTCCATAAAGGGTTGATGGTCGATTAAGCATATGCTCATAGACCAAACGGCCAATAATTTGACCATGCTCTAAGATAAAAGGAACTTCATGGCTCCGCACTTCTAAAACCGCTCTTGCTCCTTTTCCACCCGCCTCCTTATGCCCAAATCCTGGATCAAAAAAGCCTGCATAATGCACCCTAAACTCGCCAACTAAAGGATCAAAAGGTGTCATTTCTGCGGCATAAAGCGGAGGCACATGAACAGACTCTCGTGAAACTAAAATGTAAAATTCATCAGGATCAAGAACCAACTCCCTTTGACCACGATCAAAAAGAGGTTCCCAAAAATCTAAAACGTGGGCAACGGCACGTTTATCAATATCAATAACACTTGTATGATGTTTACCACGATAACCTATAAGCCCGTTTTTGTCTCCCTTTAAATTAATGGAAAGACCAATACCACCAACACTAATATTAGGAAAATCATCCGATATCAGTGTTTCTTGCCTTTGCAAAGTGTGCAACTCTATTTCATTTAAATAACTTTGCCCTTTTCTAAACCGAAGCTGTGATAAATGTGAGCCTGTATGCACCAAAATTGGAAATGTGCGTGGACTAATTTCCAAATAAAGTGGACCATGATAACCAGCACAAATTTTATCAAACTCCTGAGCATTATCCGTAATGACACGTGTAAAAATATCTAATCGTCCTGTAGAACTTTTGGGATTGGCAACAGCAGATAAGAATTCTGGTAAAGCTAAACTTTCTAAAAGAGGAACAATATAAACACACCCCGTTTCCAAAACGGCTCCGTCTCGTAAATCAAACTCATGCAACTTTAACCGTTCAAGCTTATCCAAAACTTTTGTATCAGGTCCCGGCATAAAAGAAGCACGTATACGATAAGCTTTCTCCCCTAAACGAAGATCAAGACTTGCTGGTTGTATTTGAGATCTATCAAATGGATACTGAGCCTTGAGAAAGTTATTCTCAATCAAAGCTTGTATATCACTATCTGCTAAAATACCGCTTATACGCGCCATATATATTGCCTTCCCTTTTTACATTGTTTCTTTTTTGACCTAGATGATAAACTGGTGCAAGCTATTTTAAAGTGATAAAAACTATTTTTATGTTTTTTCCAACCGACTTGTTAACATAAAATAAAATAGGAGGTATTGTAAAAATAATACCTCTCATGCTCTCTTATTCTTGAATGTCTCGCAAATGATGTTATCATAATTTTCTATAGAACCCTTAAGATTCCTGTTAGAATTTATTATGATTATACGCCATCTTAGCGAAAATATTATTAATCAAATCGCCGCCGGTGAAGTTATTGAACGACCAGCAAATGTTGTCAAAGAACTTGTTGAAAACGCTATTGATGCTGGTGCAACGCGCATTGAAATTATTACAGCAAATGGTGGAAAAAATTTTATAAAGGTGAGTGATAATGGTTATGGAATTCCTGCAGATCAATTAACTTTAGCAGTTTCTCGCCATTGTACCTCAAAGATTACCGATGACGTACACAATATCTGCTTCCTTGGATTTAGAGGAGAAGCCCTCCCCTCTATTGGTTCTGTTGCTAAACTTAAACTCATTTCACGAACAAAAGATGCTGAGAGCGCTGCTGAAATTTCCGTTACTGCAGGAAAAATTGTAGGACCCAAACCAGCTGCTGCGAATCTTGGAACAATTGTTGAAGTTCGTGATCTTTTCTTTGTCACGCCAGCACGATTAAAATTTATGAAAACTGATCGGGCTGAAACAAATGCTATTAGCGATATGATTAAGCGAATTGCTATCGCATTTCCACATATCCGCTTTTCTCTTTCAGGACTAGACAGAACATCTATGGAATTGTCTGCTACAGAAAATAATATTCAAGGACAATTACAACGTATTACGCAGATTATGGGAAAAGAATTCGCCCCTAATAGCATTGCGCTGAATGCTGAACGCGAAGCGGTGCGCTTAACAGGTTTTGCCTGTTTGCCATCTTTCAACCGAAATAACAGCCTTCATCAATTTGCTTATGTTAATGGACGTCCCGTGCGTGATAAATTTCTATGGGGCGCTATCCGAGGCGCTTATGCTGATGTCATGACACGAGATCGTTATCCTGTCGCTATTCTTTTTATTGACCTCCCACCTGCTGAGGTAGATGTTAATGTTCACCCAGCCAAAGCTGATGTACGATTCCGTGATCCAGGATTAATTCGTGGTTTGATTGTTGGAGCTATTCGTGAAGCATTGCAGCAATCTGGTATTCGTCCTACTTCAACCCGTTCTGAAGCAATGCTTGCTGCATTTCAAACACAACAATCATTAGCACAACAACCATTAGGCAGTTTTAAGAACACGCACCAGTTCTCTTCTTACAGTTCACAACCTCATCATTTTACCAGTGCTTCAATGGTCCAAAAACCATTGGATAGTACTCACTCTTTTGATTTAAAAGAAGATGCCGCTCCTATTATGGAGGGCTTAAATACACCAAGTGGGGATGCATACATTCCAAGCACGACATCTTCATCAGAAGAGTTATCTTATCCATTAGGAGCGGCCAGAGCACAAATCCATAAAAACTATATTATCGCCCAAACACAAGATAGTTTGATCATTGTCGATCAGCATGCAGCTCACGAACGATTGGTTTATGAAGCACTCAAAAACGCACTTTATTCCAAACCACTTCCTTCACAGTTATTACTTATTCCTGAAATTGTAGAACTCTCTGAAGAGGATGCAACATGCCTTTTAACGCATAAAGATGCTTTGCAAAAATTTGGATTAGGAATAGAACCATTTGGACCAGGAGCAATTGTTGTGCGTGAAACACCTTCCATGTTAGGAGAGATCAATGTCCAAGCCCTTATTAAAGATCTCGCAGATGAGGCTGCTGAGTATGATACAACAAATAATTTAAAAGCAATGCTTGATTATGTTGCAGCAACGATGGCCTGTCACGGCTCAATACGGTCAGGGCGCCTTTTACGCCCCGAAGAAATGAACACACTATTACGACAAATGGAGGCAATACCTAATACAAGTACATGTAATCATGGACGCCCTACTTATATTGAACTCAAATTAGCAGATATAGAACGGCTTTTTGGCAGAAAATAAGCCCTTCTTCATTTTTACAAGAAAAATATTTTAAAATTAACTCTCGACTTTATAATATATTTTATGGCACTTTTCTTGAATCTCTTGTATCAAGTAAAAAGGAGTTGTAATGTTTCCCAATGGTGAACGCGAAGCAAAAATTTATTATTCTAATAACGGATATGACATTATAGAATATGGTACCTATACCATTTGTGCTGTTAGCGGGCAAAAAATCCCTATAGATGATTTAAAATATTGGAATCATCACCGCCAAGAAGCATATGCTAGTTGTGAAATCTCCTATCAGCGCGAACTTGAGTGCAACCCATATCTCAAGCAATTGTTAAAAACAAAAGAAAAATAACCCCTCAAAAGCTATAAATTTAGCCTTTGCCTTTTAGACAAGAAAATTCAAGGGAACGTTTTCTAAAGCGGGTTATGACCTCTTCAAGGACCATACGACAGAAGTCTTTTTGAACAAAATCGACATTCACATCAAAGATAATAAGATTTTTCAAATCCTTTTGCATGTGAATTGTCTGTATACGGGTATAATCTTTAGCTGTTGTTGCGAGCCATAAATTGTGCATTTTAGCCTTTTGTATAAGGCTTTTTAAATTTTTATCTGTGAAAAAATAGTGGTCTGGATATATGTAAGTTTGCACCACATGACCAGACAATTCTTTAATAGATTTAAAAAATTTATCTGGATTGCCAATACCAGCAAATGCCAAAAATGATTTTCCTGAAACCTCATCAGAGGCACTGGCTTTAAGATGAGCACGATATAAAGGCTTTCCAGTACGCGAAACAAAAAAAGCGACATTATCAGGCGCATCGGAGTGACCAATCAATAAAACACTATCCATAAAAGAAAACTGCGTTTTTAATGGTACGCGCAAAGGTCCTGCTGGAAAGACAGCTCCATTACCAAAACCGCGCATCGCATCAACAACGAGTAACGCATAATCCATATAAAGACGGCGACTTTGAAATCCGTCATCCATTAAAATAAGATTACATCCCTCTTGTTTAAGCCGTTGTGCCGCTGCATAACGATTAGGTGATACAGCTACAAAAGCATGCCGTGCAAGTAAAAGTGCCTCATCTCCAACATCGCGTGCATTGTCATATTTTTCATTTACAAGATGTACCCCTTTAACTGATCCACCATAACCACGAGATATAATACCAGGTACGAAACCAAGTTCTTTAGCCACTTTTGTAAAAGCAATAACAACCGGCGTTTTACCCGCACCACCACATGTAAAATTTCCAATACACAAAACTGGCAGATCAATCACGGGAGGCTGTCTTGTCATAAAACGACTTGAAAAATAACCATACCCCCATGAAACTGGAGCTAACACAAAACGCAAAAAGCTTTTATTTTTCCACCAAAAACGAGGGGCGCTAATATGCATATCTACCCTGACGCTGACGTAAACCTGTTTGTATTACAAGGGGTTGTAAAAATGGATCTAAAATCTTTAATGTGCGCTCAAATGCACCTGCCATACCTGTTGCCACTTCATGAGCCTTATCAACCATTTCTTGCCGCAATGTTTCATTTGTTAAAAGCTTATACACCTGAATAGCAAGCTGTTTTGTATCTTGAACCATATATGCTGCATCACGCGTTAGAAATTGTTTGAACATCTCTTGAAAATTTGAAACATGAGGCCCTGTCAAAATAGCGGAACCAAGCAAAGCCAATTCCAATGGATTGTGTCCACCATTTCCACATAACGATTTACCAACGAAAGAAACTTTCGATAAGCGAAGAAAAAGTCCCATTTCTCCAATGGTATCTCCCCATAAAATATCGGTATTCATGTTTGGAACAGCATCTCTACTCCTACGAATAAAACTTAACCCCTTATTATCGCATTTTCTGATAAGATCTTCTGAACGTTCTGGATGACGAGGCACAATAATTGTTAATAAATCTGGCAAATAATTTTTAACAATTTTATGGACCTCAAAAGCAATCTCCTCTTCCCCTTCATGCGTTGAAACAGCTGCCCAAACTGGGCGATTGCCGATAGCATTACGATAACGTGCAAGCAATTCTTGATTTTCAACCAGAAAAACATCAGCCTTGAGATTACCAGAAAACGTAACAGATTTTACGCCAAGTGTATGGTAATAAGCTACATCTCTTTCATTTTGACCAATCGCCAAATCAATATCCTTAAAAATATGTTTGGCAAGAACACGTCGTTTTTGCCAAGCTTTAAAAGAACGTTCAGACATATGGGCATTAACCAAAATCTGCGGAATACGCATTTTTGCAAGTTCTTTAATACGAAGAGGCCAAATTTCTGATTCACAAATTAAGACGAGATCAGGCTTCCAATGACGAATAAAACGGCGCACTGCAAAATCTAAATCCAAAGGAGCATATTGATGAATCAACCTATTACCAAAATATTTTTTCACAAGAGTAGAAGATGTCACCGTCCCAGTTGTCATTAATACATTGATTTCCAATGATAAAATATAATTTATAAGTGGAACAAGTGCAAGTGTTTCTCCAACACTTGCTGCATGCAACCAAACTAACGAACCTTGGGGGCGTATATGAGAACTTTTACCTAAACGCTCTTTTTTGCGACACCACTCTTCTTTTCCACGAATAGCACGAAAGAACAAATAAAAAGGAATAACAGGACATAAGCAAAAACCAATCATTCGATAGCTTAAAAGAGCCGTATGTGCCTTTAATTCTACCATTTAAAATCACCTCATCCAGCTATTTTAAGATATCTATATACTTATTTTGTTAAAAAATTCATCAACACTATTGGTTGCATCCATATTTTTTAATATCATTCATATCTTAAATAAAAAAAGCTTAATCCATGAGAAAATTCAATACATATACACATTATTTAAATCTCTTTTAATTAAATTTTGTAACTTAT
>NZ_JBHIOZ010000054.1:0-9338 GCF_042195805.1 Bartonella sp. AP57NXGY
AAATTAGCCACAAGATTGCTTTTTGTTTTTTCGGCTGGAGTTCTCTAAAATTTTTCAAAAGGGTGTGTTCTTTTTCGCTATAGGTTTCTTGATTGTGGTGTAAGAGGGTTTCTTTTGTTGAAAGATTTTCTTTTGTGGCAATGTCTGCATAAAAAAAGTTCATAGGAACTTCTAGTTTTTGAGCGATTTCTAGTAAACATTTGGCACTTACACGGTTTAAGCCTTTTTCGTATTTTTGGATTTGTTGGAAACTGACACCTAAATGGCTTCCTAATTCTTTTTGGGAAAGCCCCATGGAAATGCGTCTATGACGGATTCTTTTGCCTATCAAAATGTCGATAAAATGTGGATTTCTAGTTGGCACTTCAAGCCCCCCTCCGGTTGCGAGCGCCCTCGCATTGGTATTCCGGGAGTTAAAGGTACTGAATCCGAGTCAGCTTTTTGCTTTTAGTGCCAAAGCACCTGGACATAGCAAAATCTCCCGGAATCCCGGGACACCCGCAAAGCGGGTTCATTTTTACGCTCGGATTTAGGACCTTTAATCCCTCTTGATCGGTGCGTAGACGATCAAAATTACACTTTAAGTGATAAAGTAATTTCAGAAAATTGGCAAGAAAAATCAAGAATTTTCTATTCTATTATGCCCTAAAACATTGCTCTTTGAAGGGGAGCTGATCTGAATTTGACTTAAGGATGTTTTGTTGTTTGATATATTAACAAATAATGTTGATCGTTGCGCTTTTGCTTAATCAGAAATTAGCCACAAGATTGCTTTTTGTTTTTTCGCTTCGAGCTCTCTAAAGTTTCTCAACAGAGTGTGTTCTTTTTCGCTATAGGTTTCTTGATTGTGGTGTAAGAGGGTTTCTTTTGTTGAAAGATCTTCTTTTGTGGCAATGTCTGCATAAAAAAAGTTCATAGGAACTTCTAGTTTTTGAGCGATTTCCAGTAAACATTTTGCGCTTACACGATTGAAGCCTTTTTCGTATTTTTGGATTTGTTGGAAACTTACGCCTAAATGGCTTCCTAATTCTTTTTGGGAAAGCCCTATTGCAATGCGTCTGTGACGGATTCTTTTGCCTATCAAAATGTCGATAAAATGTGGATTTTTAGTTGGCACTTCAAGCCCCCCTCCGGTTGCGAGCGCCCTCGCATTGGTATTCCGGGAGTTAAAAACACTGACTTGACTCAGCTTTTTGCTTTTAGTGCCAAAGCACCTGGACATAGCAAAATCTCCCGGAATTCCGGGATACCCGCAAAGCGGGATAAATTTATGTGTCAAGTCTTCGGGTTTTTAATCCCTATTGATCGTTGCGTAGACGATCAAAATTACACTTTAAGTGATAAAGTAATTTCAGAAGATTGGCAAGAAAAATCAATGTGCTATAAAACGGCGTTATTTGGAGGGGGGATGATATCAAGTATATCAATTTCCACATTTAGGTGTTTTTTAGAGTGTGTGGTGAATATTTTTGGCTGGGCTTATCTTGTCTGGTCTGATGAAACATTTTCTTTTGAGGGGCGGGTCTGAAGACTGTAAGGGTACTAGGCAAAAAGCTGGGTTCGTTTATAGACTATTGTTTATAGAGCGGTGCGGGGTGGTGAACCTTTCGTTGGTTTCGTTCTGTAAAGATGTAAAAACGTATATCCGTAAAAGTGAAGTGGGGGATTTGTGGATTATATATTGTGCGTGTTTTTGGTCACTTTGGGCTTTTGGGGGCGTGGAATGTGGTAGCGAGGATTGGGGGGAAGTGTTTTCGTGAATGGAGGGGGAAGCTGGGAGGAAGAGGGGTGTTCAGTTGTTAAGTGTGTGACGGGAGAGAAAAAGGGGGAATGGAGGATGAAGAGAGTGCGCATGGATAAGAGGAGAGTGTGGGTAAGGCGGGTGTTGCAAAGAGATGCGTGAAGGATGGCGAGGAGATAGGGCTTGATTTATTGAACCTGATGAAGTGTTGTCGTTTGAGGCGTGGGTGGGTGTAAGCTTTATTTTGTGGGGAAAGCTGCTTTTTGACGTGGGATTGTAGATTAGTGCTGGTTGGGAATTTTCATTCTTTGAAACGTGGGGCGGAGGTCAATGTACTAATATAGCAGATTGTGATCTCATAATTTTTACATTCTTTCTTTTTTAAAGCAAATAAGCAAGAAAAATTAATATATTACTTGATATTAGAGTAAATGCTTATATCAAGAGGAGTATTTCTTTAAAAGTTTTCACTTAACTTATTAAGCGATTTATTAGAATAAAAGACTCTTCTGAAGTTCATATCACCAATTGTATCGAAGGAAGTGTAACTTTAAGTGTAGAAAAGTTTAACATCGGATGGTTGATATGAATTTGTTTTTAAAAAAGAGTCCATTAGCTCTTTTTTGCTCTCTCTTTATTTCCAAAGTTGGTGATTATGCTTATGAAGTTGTTTTTATTTTACTGGTCTTAGAATTAACAGATAACACCTTTTTTACAGGTCTTGTGTATTTTTTTCGATTTATCCCTTTTCTCTTTTTTGGCCCTATAGGAGGTTGGTTAGCGGATAATTTTTCTTTGAAGAAAAATATGATCTTAAGTGAAGTTGTGAGATTATTAGCTTCATTGTTTGTTTTTATAACTTATATAACAGGTACGGCACATATCATTGTTCTTATTTTTGCAGCAATATGTACAACGATAGGAAGAAGTATTTTCCAACCAAGTTTTCAAGCTGCTATTCCCAGAATGTTTTCAATAAAAGATCTTACAAAGGCCAATAGCATTGCTCAAATTATCATGGAAACGGCAGCCGTCATTGGCCCTTTGGTTTGTTCCATACTGCTTTTTTTAGCAAATAAATCGGCAGTACTCATTTTTGATTTTTTTACCTATTTTATATCTATTATCATGTTATTTAATCTCATGAATTTAAATTCAAGCGAGAATAAATCATTCAATTTTATAAAAATTTATCGAGAAACAGCTTCATATCTTAAATATATTTCTACAGAAAATAATAATTTATTTATTACGCTCGTTGGCTCGTCGTTTGCTATTCTCTTTACGGGTGCTATTTTAAGATTTTTAATTCCAGCTTTTGTTCTTTTTGTGGGGGGAGAGGAAAGCTTTGTGAGTTATATTTTTTCTCTCATGGCTGTTGGAACTATTGTTGGTGGTTTGTTATATAGTAAAATTATATTAAATATTACTTCGTTGAAGCTCATGATATTTTGGCTTCTTTATGGGGTTATTCTGTTTGTTATGCCCTTAGCTGCAGAAATTTATTTAAAATTCCTTCTCGTGTTAGCATTTGTTCTAGGATTTATTGGTGCCTTTGTGGATATTGGTTTAGTTTCAGCTATTCAATTATATTCTCGTCGTGAAGATTTTGGTAAGAGTTTTGGAACCTTTTCAACTTTAGCAAACTCTGCGGAAGCAATGTCTGGCTTTATTGCTGGACTTTTGGCACTCGTGGGATTGTTAAGCTCTTTTTTAGCTATGTCCGCATTAATTATTTCCACCGGAATTATTGGCGTTGTAAAAATTAAGAAAAATAAAGAGTTAACACCTCTTAACACGACAGTCGATGACGACCATTGATATATTTGATATCTCCATGCCGTTTCTTTTTTCTAAAGACGGTTCGCTCATTATCTTATTCATGAGGTAAAAACACAGCTCTTTGAAGGGGGTGATCTGAAACGAATGAGTGGTCAGTGGTGGAAATTTGCTAGGCAAGCATTTGAATTCTTTACAGACCGTTGTTTATAGAGTGGTACGGGGTGGATGAAGCTTTCCTTGGCTTTGTTCTGTAAATGTGGAGAAGCGTAAAAATGTGAATCTGTAAAAGTGAAGCGGAGGATTTATGGGGTCATATATTGTGCGTGTTTTTTGTCATGATATGGAGGGGTGAGAAGGATTGGGGGAAGTGTCTTCGTGAATGGAGGGGAAATGAAGGGTGCTATGCGTTGGTTTATGTAATGCAACACACCATGAAAGTAAGTATACATATACTATATGCTTTACATGTGTTTTTTCGTACTTTTAACATATATATTTTGTGTCTTAAACATAAGCTTTGAGTACTATGAGAGATGGTGGTCGTTTTTTAAACAAGCGAGAAAGTGATTAACTAATGCTTGATAGTAAAGCAGTATGTTGTTAAGGCTATTCTTTGAAAGGAGGCTCTTATTTCTGGTGTAGGAGCTTCTCAGAAGAGAATGCAATTAATAGGGGAGTTAAGATGTCAAAATATTTATTTCCGTTACCGCTTGTATTGGTGGCTGGTTGTGCATCTATCAATAATTATTCATCAAGTTATGTTAGTCCAAATATTACGCAAGATGATATAAAATTAATTGCTAACGATTTTGTTCGTAATCTTAAAAAACCTTTACCGCCCGCTACAACAACACTTATTGTGAAAAAAAATAAAACAGAAGACAACTTTACTCCTGTATTTATTGATCTCTTGCGACGGAATGGATATAACGTGATCTATACAGATCAACCAAACAAACAGCAAAATGGTGTAATCTTGACTTATCAAATAACGCCAATAAAGACAGGTATCATGTCTATGGTTTCTTATGATGAGGTTGGAGTAACGCGTTATTATATCCGCACTTATAATCGATGAAACCCCTTTACCGGTTTGTCTCAAAGAAGTAGATAATGAAGAAATGTGTTTCAGGGGAAGTGTTGGGATTGAATTAATCAATAAAAATTTGCAGATGTGAAAATTACATGTTCAGATGACAATTATTCGTCGTTTCGGTTACAATTTCAGTGTTGTAACGAAGAAAGATGTCGTTTTATCTGTTTGCAATTCTTCATGTTCTATCTCAGTTATATAGCGCTTTTATCGTTTCTGTCTTATAGAAAATTACTTTCTGTTCTACGGCTCTATATGCCAATCTAATAGTCAGATCTAAACAATCAAATTCATATGAACTCTTTACAGAAATCTGTTGTTTGAGATTGTTGGAAAGGTGTTTTGTTTTTATCAAATTGTCGCGTGGTGGTTTGGGAGTTTCCTTTGGCTGCATTCTGTAAAGATGTAAAAGCGTAAAAATGTGAATCTGTAAAATGAAGCGGAGGATTTGTGCTTTGTGAGAGCTTTTATTATGGCATGGAATGTGGTGCGAGGATTGGGGGATGTATTTGTGAATGGAGCGGGGAACGCTGGGATGAAGAGTGCTGTTAAGTTGTGAGTGTGTGATGGGAGAGAAAAAGGGGGAATGGAGGATGAAGAGAGTGTGCGCATGGATAGGGGGGAGAGTGTGGGTAAGGCGTTGGTGCAAAGAGATGCGTGAAGGATGGCGATTTTTAAGGAGATAGGGCTTGATTTGTCAAGCCTGACGAAGTGCTGTCGTTTGAGGAGGGCGTCTGAAGACTGTAAGGGGGGTACTAGGCAAAAAGCTGGGTTGGTTTATAGACTATTGTTTATAGAGTGGTGCGGGGTGGTGAACCTTTCCTTGGCTGCGTTCTGTAATGATGTAAAAGCGTAAAAATGTGAATCTGTAAAATGAAGCGGAGGATTTGTGCTTTGTGTGGGCTTTTATTATGGCATGGAATGTGGTGCGAGGATTGGGGGATGTATTTGTGAATGGAGCGGGGAACGCTGGGATGAAGAGGGGTGTTAAGTGCGTTTTCTGGAGAAGAGTGTGTGGAGAATATTTGAGGGCAGGGCTTAATCAGTCTTGTCTGATGACACGGTATTCTTTGAGGTGTCGTGATAACCATATGAAATAATCAGCAGGGGAATTTGATAGACGAGAAATCAGATTGTTGCAGACCAGTGTTTGCAGAGCGGTGCGGAGTGGTGATGTGGAAATTTTATTTGGCTTACGTTCTGTAAAGATGTAAAAGCGTAAAAACGGTGATCTGTAAAATGATGCGGAGGATTTGTGCTTTGTGTATTGTGCATTTTTTTGTCATGGTATAATGATAAATCCATTGAGCACCCCTATCTTTACTCTTCATAAAAGAGCAAGCCGGCACACTATCATTATATTTGTGCTAGCTCGTGGGTGTTGGCTACAGCCCTTGGCATACAGCCCTTGGCACTTGAGACGGTTCATAAGAGCCATTTTATTCCTTTCTTAATCGTTTTTTATCCATACGGGCTCTCCCCTGCTTTTGACGTGCAAGCGAGTGATTTTGATTGATTCAACATGGGAGGGATTTGAAATGAGAGAATCTTACGATGTTTGGAACTCTTAATCAGTATCAATAATGCTAAATTATTTCTTATAAATCAATATATTGTCATGGTGTCGAGGGGTGAGAAGGATTGGGGAGGTGAAGAGTGTGTGAATGGAGGGAAATGAAGAGTGCTGTTCGTGTGTTGGCTAGAGAGAAGAGTTTTGGAATAGCTGTGAACAGATTGCAGAGCTGATGTGTAAAGAGATGTGAAGAGATAAAAACTGTGGTTGGCTTTTATATTCTATGCGAAATTTAACAATTATATTTGCGTCTATATTTGTATGGGGGATATCCGTGAAATGGGTGTGAGAAGCATTGAGAGGTGTTTTTTTAATAAGTGGGTGAATGAGCAATACAATGAAAGCCTATTTAGAGGGGAAATCCTATTTTAGCTCTTGTTGTTTTAGACATTGTGTTTTGTATGAGGGGCATTTTGCAGGAAAGGTGTTTTGAGGGATGTGGCTCCCTTAAAGAAAAATACAAAAATATCAAAAGAAAAATATAAAAACTTGACAAGGTAAATGTAAAAAGGTATCATAATGATACAATCGGAATTGTGCGTTTAAATCAGATGAGATCTTTTGATAAGATTCTGTGAGAGGGGTGGGGATGTTTTTCCAAGGTTTTGGTGTTTTTATCCTATTTTGAAGTTTGATCCTATGATGTCGTAAACCGGTGCCGTAAACCGTTTTTTGAGATGTGGTGATATCAGTCAGGCAAGGCTTTAGGTAGAGGGGGATATTGGCAACGGATGTCGATTGATGCGCTTTTGCCTAATCAGAAATTAACCACTGTCTAATCAGAAATTAACCACAAAATTGCTTTTTGTTTTTTCGGCTGGAGCTCTCTAAAGTTTTTTAAAAGGGCGTATTCTTTTTCGCTGGTGGTATCTTGATCGTGGTGTAAGGCATGTTCTTTTGTGGGAATATCTGCTGTTAAAAGGTCCGCATAAAAAAAGTTCATAGGAACCTCTAGTTTTTTAGCAATTTCTAGTAAACACCCCGCGCTTACACGATTTAAACCTTTTTCATATTTCTGGATTTGTTGAAAACTGACACCTAAATAGCTTCCTAATTCCTTTTGAGAAAGTCCCATTGAAATGCGTCTGTGACGGATTCTTTTACCTATTGAAATGTCATTAAAATGTGAATTTTTAGTTTGCACTTCAAGCTCCCCTCCGGTTGCGAGCGCCCTCGCATGAGTATTCCGGGAGTTTGAAAGCACTGAGCTCAGTCAGCCTTTTGCTTTTAGTGCTGACAAGCACTTGGACATAGCAAAAGCTCCCGGAATTCCGGGATACCCGCAAAGCGGGATAAATTTATGTACTGAGCGTTCGGGCTTTCAAATCCCTATTTGACCGTTGCGTGGACGATCAAAAACACAGATCAATTCATAAGGCAATTTCAGAAGATTGGCAAGAAAAATCAAAATAATTTCAAAGACTATAAGATTGGGTACTTTTTAAAAAAGTGCGAAATCTGGATTTTTAGTTTGCACTTCAAGCTCCCCTCCGGTTGCGAGCGCCCTCGCATGAGTATTCCGGGAGTAGTAAAGTACTGAGCTCTAGTCAGCATTTTTGCTTTTAGTGCTTATCACACCTGGACATAGCAAAAACTCCCGGAATCCCGGGACACCCACAAAGTGGGTTCATTCTTACGCTAGAGCTTAGGGCTTTACTATCCCTTATTGATCGTTGCGTGGACGATCAAAATATCCTTTGAGTGATAAAGTAATTTCAAGGGATTGGCAAGAAAAATTAAAATGTTTGCTGTACGGTTATACTGTAAAATAGGGATGTTTGGGGGCGGTAATCTGATGTTAGTAGGGGAATTTATTGGGTAATAGGTTGGATTATAGTTTAAAACCGGTGCGGGGTGGAAGCTTTATTTAGCAGAGGAAAATTTGCTTTCTGAAGTCGAATTGTAGATCAGAGTTTATCTGGCGTGTTTGATGAAACACCATTCTTTGAAGTGTGGGATAGCCATATGAAATAATCAGCAGGGGAATCTGATAGACGAGAAATCAGCTTGTTGACAGACCCGTGTTTACAGAGGGGCGTGGGGATGACGGTTTTTGAGTTTCATTTGGCTTTTTTCTGTAATGATGTAAAAGCGTAAAAATGTGAATCTGTAAAATTATGCGGAGGATTTGGGCTTTATGTGGGCTCTTATCTTTTTGGGTGTGTCCCATTTTTTTTTAATTGTTGAATGCTTGGCAAATTTTGTTGCTGATTTTTATGTCATTTTTTGTGTTTGAGGTTTTGGTTTCTCTTTAGTTGGAAGGAACATGATGATGGTAGATGAACATTGTCTTCCCTTACGTCGAAGAGGGCGGAAAAAAGGGGCTTTAAATAAAACAACAAAGCGATTTAATGAAGCTCTTTTGACAGCGGCGGAGCAGGCTGGATATCACTATGGTGAAGATGGGCTGGTGTCTTATCTTCAGTATCATGCGTTGAATAATCCTGTTCCTTTTTTTTCGCTGCTGGCAAAAGTGTTGCCTCTTCAGGGGGCTGGAGAAGGGCAGGTTAAAACAGTTTCGCGTATTGAGATTGTACCAGTGAATGCAAAAAATAGCGAACCGGAGAAGTGTGATACTTCGATAACTAAGGTTTGAAGAAGGAGCTGTGATGTTTGGGCATTTACTGGAGAGCAGAATATTTCGGTGGGAGATATTGGGGCTTCCTATGTCGAGATGCCGGCTTTTATGGGCGATGACAGAGGGGCGTGTGCTGAAGAGGTGATACCCGAGAGGTACAATGCTTAGGGGGTGTGGTTGTTATCTACTGTTTTGGATTTTTGTGAAGGTTTGGTCTTTTCTCGTTATTGAAGGTGTGGAGATATCAAAAACAGTTTCGCGGATTGAGATTGTGCCAGTGAATGCAAAAAATAGCGAACCGGAGAAGCTTGATCCTTTGGTCACTGAGGCTTGAAGCTACGAGAAAATGTTGGGTTGGGCACATGATGTTTAAGGGATATTGTCTTTGAACGGGGATGCTAGATGTTTGTCTGAAAGCTTATGATTGAAATTGCGGTGAGGGGCGTGTGCTTTAGGCGTGTGAGCTGTGACGTTGTTAAGCTTTGGTGGGGGAAGCATGAGGACGTGGACTGGAGGAGACTTCGGTGCATATGGTGTTTTTTGGGGGTACATGGCGTCTGGGGTGGTCTGT
>NZ_JBHIOZ010000055.1:0-5071 GCF_042195805.1 Bartonella sp. AP57NXGY
GAAGCACCTGAAGCAGCTGATAAAGCAGCATCTGATGTGGTGGAAAAAGCTACTAGTGTTGCAGAGCACCAAGGGATTATTTTAGAGAATCAACAGGCTTTATTTAAAGATTATGATTTAGATAAGCTTTTGCATAAGATACGAATGGTGCTTGAGCATAACAGTTTAAAAAATGTTAACAAGCAGTTTCACGAGCTTTTTGATACAGAAGTCTCTTCTGTTTATTCTTGTTCTTTTGAAAAGTCTGCTGTAGATGAAAAATCTCAGACTGTAAAGGAAGAGATGGAGCAGGACCATAGTACAGGTGACCAGACAAAGGTTGCTGCTGTGGAAGCTAAGGTGGAGAGCCATGACCATGAAAACAGTCAACCTTTTAACAAAGCGCATGAAGTAAGTGCTCCAATTGAAGCACATCAGAGTGACAATCTTTCTTCTTCTAAAGCTTTGTATAAGGAAGGGTATGATTTTATTCGTTCTGCTAACTATGTTGATGCTGAAAAAAGCTTTTGCGCTTTTCAAAATCGTTACAAAAAAGATTCTTTGAGTGATGATGCTTTATTTTGGTTGGCCGAATCTTTGTTGGGGCAAAAACGCTATCATGAAGCAGCACAAGTTTATCTTACCGCATGGTATGCAGATAAAAAGAAGCTCTATACCTCCGAGATTTTACTGAAATTAGCAAGAAGTATGGTCGCTCTTGAGCCAAATAAAGACGATTGTGCTCATTTTGTGAAAAAATCAAAACGTCAACAAACATTAGCATCTGTTTTTTGTAAACCTGCAAAATAAACAGCGAGGTCGTTTTCGGTGTGCGTTAGACTGGCAAGAAATCTCTTTAAAACATCGGATTTTATTCAATGTCAGAAGTTGATTCTTGCCGTCTCAGGGGGAAGTGATTCTTTGGCTTTGATGTTTTTGGTCAAAGAGCATTTGGAAACACTCGTATTTCCTCCAGAAATGATTGTTGTCACGGTTGATCATCAATTGCGTAAAGAATCGATGCGTGAAGCAGAAACTGTTGCGAAAATTTGTCGTGTCCATGATATTCAACATATCACTGTGCGATGGGAAGGCGAAAAGCCAAAGACGCATATTGCTTCCAGCGCGCGTGTTGCACGCTATGATCTCTTGGTTAAAGAAGCACAAAAACAAGGCGCATCACTTATTATGACGGGGCATACACTCAATGATCAGGTTGAGACCTATCATATGCGGTATCAACGTCTCCAAAAGAATAGAGGTGCTTTATATAGTGAAGCTGTTGCCATGCGCGATGAAGTTTATGCCAGTGGTTTTGCTGGTATTTTGCGCGGTGAAGCCGAGGGTATACGTGATGAGGATCATACCAGAAAAACAAAAAAAAATATTGCCGAAAAAAACTATGGTCCCCTTTATGAGCGCGGTTTATCCTGTATTCCGCGTGAGGCGTTGTTGCATAGAAAAGTGCGTTTGATTCGGCCACTCCTTGGTGTAAAACGCCAAACATTACGGAATTATTTACGCTTACAAGGACAAACATGGATTGATGATCCAACCAATGAAGATCGCAATTTTGAACGTGTGCGCGTGCGTCAATCTCTTTCTCCACAAAAATTGGCTTATATTGCTCAAAAAATAAATGAAGCCGCATTGCAGCGTCGTCAACAAGCTAAAAATATTGCTGATTTGATCTTAGCGCTGGATATTACTGTCCAACATGGGCGTTGTTTCATAGAAAAGCCTGCGCTGTTTTTACAGAAACATTCCAGTTTTCCTTTCGTGGTGGGGCTCTTTGCTGTGCTGATGGGAGGGGGATTTTATTTGCTCCCCAATCAGAAATTAAGCATGCTTGTTCAAAAACTCTGTCTTGATTCTCCAGAAAAGCGGCGTTTTACTTATGCGGGCTCTGTTATTGAATATAACAAGCAGGGAATTTCTTTGTGGCGTGAAGGGCGAAATATGAAAGAGGCTATTGTTGAGCCAGATAAAACTTTTATATGGGATGGGCGCTATCATATCACAAATCATGGATATGAGGCTATAAAGGTTGGAGCCGCAAATTTAGAACAGCTGAAATTTTTATTAAAAAATAGCGATTTTGAGCTTGAAAAGCCTCATTTTCCCTCTTTACAATCGCTGCTGATGATCTCAAATCATAAAGGGTATGATATTCCAGAGTTGATTTCTCAAGCAGTTGTTCATAAACATGTTATCGTCAAGCGAATTATGGCACCTTTCGATTGGCTTTCCTCACGAGAAGATGCAGCCTTGGTGAATGTTGTGGAACCTTTTTTTAATATTGAGGTGAAAAGATAAAGGAAAATTACTCTAAAAGAAAATAAACAGCTTCTCATCCCTTGGCAAGGGGCTGACAAGGTTATATGTTAAGGGGAACTGTTTGAAATCTATATTTGATTAAGTGGGCTGAATATGAATTCCAATTACCGCTCTCTCCTTATTTGGGGAGTTATTGCATTGATTTTGATTGTGTCGTTTTCTCTCTTTAATGGAGATAGCCAACGTTCTGGTGGTGGAGAAGTCTCCTATTCTGAATTTTTGCAAAAAGTTGAGAATAATGAGTTGAAATCTGTGACCATTCAAGGTCAAAAATTAACAGGAAAAACCATTGAACATAGAGCTATTTCAACCTATGCTCCTCGCGATCCAGGTTTGATACAAAAATTGGAAAGTAAAAACGTCAATGTTAAAGCTATTCCTGAAAGCTCTGGAAATAGCATTTTCCTCAATCTCCTCTTTTCCTTGTTACCTGTTATTATTATCGTGGGGGCGTGGGTCTTTTTTATGCGGCAAATGCAAAATGGATCACGCGGTGCAATGGGATTTGGGAAATCGAAAGCAAGATTGCTTAATGAAGCGCAAGGACGTATTACCTTTAAAGATGTTGCTGGCGTTGAAGAAGCAAAGCAAGATCTTCAAGAAATTGTTGAATTTTTACGCGAACCACAAAAATTTCAACGCTTAGGGGGGCGTATCCCACGCGGTGTTTTGCTTGTTGGTCCTCCAGGAACCGGTAAAACTTTGCTAGCACGTTCTGTGGCCGGTGAAGCCAATGTGCCATTCTTTACCATTTCAGGGTCTGATTTTGTTGAAATGTTTGTTGGTGTTGGGGCAAGCCGTGTGCGCGATATGTTCGAACAGGCTAAAAAAAATGCACCTTGTATTATCTTTATTGATGAAATCGATGCTGTTGGGCGCCATCGGGGGGCTGGTCTTGGCGGTGGAAACGATGAACGTGAACAGACCTTAAACCAGTTGCTTGTCGAAATGGATGGGTTTGAGCCCAATGAAAGTATTATTCTTATTGCTGCAACAAACCGTCCCGATGTGCTTGATCCCGCTTTGTTAAGACCAGGGCGCTTCGACCGACAAGTTGTTGTGCCAAACCCTGATGTTTCTGGGCGTGAACAAATCTTGAAAGTGCATGTGCGCAACGTGCCTTTAGCGCCTAACGTTGATTTGAAAATTTTGGCAAGGGGAACACCAGGATTTTCCGGTGCGGACCTGATGAATCTGGTCAATGAAGCTGCTCTTATGGCTGCAAGCCGTAATAAAAGAGTTGTCACGATGCAAGAATTCGAAGATGCCAAAGATAAGGTGATGATGGGGGCGGAACGTCGTTCAACCGCTATGACACAAGAGGAAAAAGAACTCACTGCCTATCATGAAGCAGGACATGCTATTGTGGCTCTTAATGTGCCGGTTGCTGATCCTGTCCACAAAGCAACAATCGTTCCAAGGGGAAGAGCATTGGGAATGGTGATGCAATTGCCTGAAGGCGATCGCTATTCTATGAGTTATCGGTGGATGATTTCTCGTCTGGCCATTATGATGGGTGGACGTGTGGCTGAAGAATTAAAGTTTGGAAAGGAAAATATCACATCTGGTGCTTCTTCTGATATTGAACAAGCAACGAAATTAGCTCGCGCGATGATCACACGGTGGGGATTTTCTGATCTGCTTGGAAATGTAGCTTATGGCGATAACCAAGATGAAGTCTTTTTGGGTCATTCTGTTGCGCGAACACAAAATGTCTCTGAAGAAACAGCGCGCATGATTGATATGGAAGTGCGTAAGCTTATTGATGATGCCTATAAAAATGCGACAAACATTTTGAAAACAAAAAGAAAAGAATGGTTTGCTTTGGCACAAGGTTTGTTGGAATATGAGACTTTAACGGGAGCTGAAATTAACGAAGTTATTGCAGGAAAGCCTCCTTCACGCACACAGAAAGATGAGGGTGCTGCGCCACGGGGGTCTTCTGTTCCAAAAACTGGAAAAATGAAGACAGAGACAACAGTGGTAGATGAAAAAAGCGCTGAAGCAGCCCCTAAAACAGTGCTTCATAAAGCAGAGACAGATAAAGGCGAGGTAGGCAAAGCAGAGGCAGCTGTTGGGAAAAAAACAGCAAAATCCGGTAATGTTGAGCCTAAGGAGGCTCAGTCTAAAGAAGTGCAATCGGATGAGACTGAGAAAAAAGCGCAAAGCACAAAAGGCACCACAAAATCAGTCAACCGCTCTAAAAGTAATGCTGAAAAGAAGTCCAATACTGCGGGACATGATAAAGAAAAATAAGAATTATTTAATATCGCTTGAGTGACGATGTTTTAGGAAAACTTCTAATTTTTTTGAGAAAGGCGCAAGTTTTGTTTGCGCCTTTCTTGTAATATTTGCAAAAATATGGAAGCAAAAAATTAAGCAAAGCCGTTGTATTATGACGGCTTTAGCATGCTACAAGGCGAGGTGGACTGTTGCTTTTCTAATGTGGTAGGGTTGTGAGGTTAGGCGATAGATTTCCTTGCTGATTTTGTAGGGTATGAGGTTTGGTGCTGGGTTTCTTTACGGATTTAGCAAGTGTGTGAAATTATCCGTTGGTTGTGTTAAAGGGATGTATAGAGCATTTTGAGGAGATAATATTGCTTTTATGTGTGAGGGTGTAAACATAATTGCTTGAGAGTGGTTTAGATGTGTAGATGGTGAAGGGGGCTTGTTAGGATTTTAAGGAAAAGCCAAGGGAAGAATTATATATTAAAGGAAAGAGGCATGGTGCAAAAATATTTTGGTACAGATGGAA
>NZ_JBHIOZ010000055.1:5171-9233 GCF_042195805.1 Bartonella sp. AP57NXGY
TTTAAGGAAAAGCCAAGGGAAGAATTATATATTAAAGGAAAGAGGCATGGTGCAAAAATATTTTGGTACAGATGGAATTCGGGGGAAAGCCAATTCATTTCCTATGACACCCGATTTTGCCATGAAGGTGGGGATGGCTGTAGGGGTTTTATTTCGCTCACAACATCAATCTCATCGTGTGGTGATTGGCAAGGATACACGATTATCTGGCTATATGTTGGAAAACGCTTTGGTTTCAGGATTGACTGCTGCGGGGATGGAAGCTTTTTTATTGGGTCCAGTGCCAACCCCTGCTGTTGCAATGCTTTGCCGCTCTTTGCGAGCGGATCTTGGGGTGATGATTTCTGCTTCTCATAATCCGTTCTATGATAATGGAATTAAACTTTTTGGTCCTGATGGTTTTAAACTTTCAGATGATATGGAAGCCAAAATTGAACAATTGATCGATACAGATCTTTCAAAATCTTTAGCAAGTTCTGCCGAAATTGGTTATGCAAAACGGGTTGAGGGGGATATTTATCGTTATATTGAATATGCCAAACGAACTTTGCCGCGTGATGTTCGCTTAGATACTGTGCGTATTGTTGTGGATTGTGCCAATGGGGCTGCTTATAAAGCGGCTCCCCGTGCTTTATGGGAATTGGGGGCTGAGGTTTTTGCTATTCATGATGAACCCAATGGGACCAATATTAATCAAAAATGTGGATCAACCGATTTAAGCTCTTTAAAACGAAAAGTGCATGAAGTGCGTGCTGATGTGGGGATTGCTCTTGATGGAGATGGAGATCGTGTTCTCATTGTTGATGAAAAAGCACAAACGGTTGATGGAGATCAGTTAATTGCTGTAATTGCTGAAAATTGGCATAAAATGGGACGATTACGGTGTAATGGTGTTGTCACAACGATTATGTCAAATCTTGGACTAGAACGTTTCTTGAATAGCAAAGGGTTGCACCTTGTAAGGACAAAAGTTGGAGATCGTTATGTTGTCGATGCCATGCGCCAAAAGGGATATAATGTTGGTGGTGAGGCTTCTGGCCATATCGTGCTTAGTGATTTTGGTACCACGGGTGATGGCTTGGTGGCTGCATTGCAGATTTTAGCTTGTATGAAGGAAAGTCAAAGCCCTATGAGCCAATTGTGTAAACGGTTTGAACCTGTACCGCAAATTTTAAAAAATGTAACGATTAAAAATAAAAATGTCTTGAAAAAAAATCCCGTCAAAGCGGCCATTGATCAAGCAGAGAAGCGGTTAGGAAAAGAGGCACGGCTGGTGATCCGCGCTTCTGGAACGGAGCCGGTTATCCGCCTTATGGCTGAAGGCGATGCACGAGAAGTATTGGACACTGTCGTGACAGAGTTGATGGATGTTATTATTCATCATGATGTACGCATGGGGACTGCACTTGAGGAATCTTGAATTTTTTGAAAAAATTATCAGATCATCTTTGAATAAAGGTCTGATTTTAATGCGGGATTTTGGCAATTACAAAAGGTATGATTATTAACTCTGTTAGTGATGTAATAACGGTAATGGATACTCTATCTACGAACAAATTAAATAAAAAAGGGAAAAGTCTAATTCTAATAACTACAATGCGTATAGATTTCTCTATAGTTCGTAAAATATGAAAAATATGCCTTTTTTTGATTTTCCTTTTTCTTTTACTTATTCGTAAACCGGTTATTAGTTTAACAGAGTTTGTAGGGGGTTATTAGTGTTATTCATTCTTTTTACTCGATATACAGCGGGTGCAGCGCCTCATGAACATCAAACAGCAATGGTCATTGTGGTTATATCATCTTGATGTTTCTAAGTGCCGCTGCCAATTGGAGATATGATACGCTCCTATTACGTTTAGCTCCTCCTAATTATGAACTTATACTTTTCCAATAATTAGTAGAATAATGAGAAAGAGATGAGAATGAGCAATTTTTTCACGACAGTTCTAATGTTTATAAAGTAAAAAAAGCCGTGTGATGTAAAAATAATGAACATTTTTTGTATCTTGGAAGGGTACACTCTATATTCATTTACAATTTTAAGATTTAAACATAAAAGGATTGAAGCCTTCTATAATACTGGTACGACTGAAGGGATTAGAACCGCCCATGCTCAAAAATTAAAGCGTATTCTAAGTGCTCTTGAAGGAGATGTATCGCCAAAAGATTTGAGTTATCCATCCTTTTAATTACATCTGCTAAAGGGTGATTTCAAGGATTATTAGTCAATTACTGTAAATGGAAATTGTTGCGTAATATTTCGCTTTGATAGCATAGATGTCGAAATGGTTGATTATCTGGATTGTCATCAAAAAGGAGATCTAAACAATGATGAAGAATCCTTCACATCTCGGTGAATTATTGCGAGAAGATGTGATCAAAGAGCTTGGTTTATCCTTTAATGAAGCAGCAGAGTAGCTTGGTATATCTCGTGTAGCACTTTCTAGAGTTTTAAATGGAAAAGCCGCTATGAGTGCTAATCTTGCTATTAGGCTTGAAATGTCTGGTGTAAGCACAGCACGTGCTTGGCTTGCTATGCAAACAAATTATGATCTATCAAAAAAAAATCCTTAACAACAGTCCCATGATCAAGATTGCATAAAAGAGTTTCAAATGGCAGTTAAGTTTTTGCAACAGAGACGTATACAAGAGCTAAATCATGCGTATGAGCGTACAAGGTCAAAAGATGTAACGCGGGTAAGACAAGGAATAAAATCTTGTTTCTATAGTCTGTTTGGCTATAATAAATATAAGCAAAGGAGGGTTTTAATATATTGAGTGAAGAGGAAATTAAGCTGCGTCGCCTCTATGCTGAAAATGCATTGGCAAGCCAACGTTTAGAGGGATTAGAGCCAGATCCAAAAGTCGTTGAGCAAATGGAACGTGTTATTATTGGAGAGTTTGAAACAAGTGATATCCTCAAAGATTATATGGAGAGGGTAAAACGTGGAGAAGTATAAGGGGAGCGGTGATCCTTATACTGATCCTGAAACTGGTGTGATGTATAATCGGTTTGGTATTAAAGACAAAGCCACGCTACAACGTGTAGAATCTACGATTTCTTATGTAAAATCTTTCGAATTTGTACATACTCCTATTGGTGGTAAGTTTGATCTGAATTACATGAAAGAGATTCATAGAAGACTGTTTGGTGACATATATGAATGGGCGGGACAAGTTCGTTTAGTGGATATTGCCAAAGGCAATAGTATGTTTGCTAGTTATAATCAGATTGAAAGTTATGCACCGAAGATTACAAAAAAGCTTGCAAAAGAACAGTATCTGCGTGGTCTTGGCGCTTATGACTTTAGCCAAAGGGCTGGGTATTACATGGGCGAATTGAATGCGTTGCATCCGTTTCGAGAGGGGAATGGGCGTACTCAGCGTGAATTTATGGTGCAACTGGCTCGTGAAGCTGGTTATCATATCAACTGGAAGGGTATTGAGCGACAAGAAATGACACGTGCGTCAATTGAAGCACATTTTGGTAATTCAGAATATCTATCTGCACTCATCTATAAGAACCTTATCAAGTTTACAGAAAATAAAAGGGATGATGTTTCTCAAGGTATTGGCAAAAATATTGCTTTTGGCGTTTATCTTAATAAAGAGTGCTTGGAACAACAAAAAGAGAAGATTGAAACTCCTTGGGATAGAGAAAAGACAAGTTTTGCTAAACGTCAAAAAGAAGAACTAGAACAATTACAAAATGATTTGAATGTTGTTGCAAAAGCAACAGAACGAGAGCCATACCTTGCTGCTTATACGGATAACTCTAATCTAGAACAGAAGGTGTTAAGCGCCCTTAGAAATAAAAAATCTTATGTTAATATGTTTAAGGAGTTAAACAGTCGTTTAGCATTTATTTATAGAGATCCACAAGAGGCTGCGTTTAGGATTGAGCAAACGATTTTAGCAGGTAAAGGCGATAAACTTCCTGATATTTTGGATAGGGCACCTGATAGAGCAGGCGAACTGCGTGGGTCAGATCGTTTTATCGATAAATTGAAGGCTACAGGAAAAGAACGAAAAGAAGCGCTTTATCATGTTCCTCTTGCT
>NZ_JBHIOZ010000056.1:0-8907 GCF_042195805.1 Bartonella sp. AP57NXGY
GATCAGGGAAGAAGCGTGCGTGAAGCCGTAGAAGAAGCAGCAAACATTCGCCTTCGTCCAGTTTGTATGACAATGATTTGTGCCATTTTAGGAGGTATTCCTTTGGTTTTGGCCAAAGGTGCTGGCGCAGAAGCTCGTATAGCCTTAGGTTGGGTTATCGTTGGTGGCTTAGGTTTAGCAACTATTTTTACGCTTTATGTCACACCGGTTGTTTATCTTTTTTTAGGGCGTTTTATAAGACCAAAAGCAGAAGAAGATTTACGTTTAACAAAAGAACTCAATCAAGTTAAATGATGTATATGATAGAAAAGATTTGAAAGTTTATTCTTGTAAAAATATCATTTTCGGATCTTATCCTTTTATTTTGTATATTCCTTCATTTTTATGTGAGCAGTGAAAATAGCGAGCAATAAAGGAGGTGTTTTCTGCTTTGTTATTGTTTGGGCATAGATTTCATTATCAATAACCGTATAGGATAAGCTTATGGGAGATAGCTTTTCGATTCGAAATGAAATGGCTTTTGAAGCCACATTAAAAGCTTTAAGAAACCATGCCGCAAAGGATGGGGTCTATGATATTCGTCGGCATTTTGTAGAAGATGAACAGCGTTTTTCCCATTTTTCCCTCAGACTTGATGATCTTCTTTTCGATTTTTCAAAATGTGGTGTGACATTTAAAACATTGCAACTTCTAGATGATTTAGCGGTCGCAGCAGATGTGTTAGGCCGGCGTGATGCAATGTTTTCTGGTAAGGCGATTAATACAACTGAAAAACGCTCAGTTCTTCATATTGCATTACGTTTACCTGCTGATGAAATTTTCATGTTGGATGGTCATAATCTTATTCGCGATATTCAAGACGTCCTTGAAGATATGGAAAGATTTTCTGAAAAGGTGCGTGATGGAAGCTATAAGGGAAGCAGTGGCGAGAGAATAAGTGATATTGTCAATATTGGTATTGGTGGTTCTGATCTTGGTCCTGCAATGGTCACATATGCTTTAAAACCTTATCATGATGGTCCACAGTGTCATTTTGTTTCGAATGCTGACAGTGCCCATATTTCTGATACTCTCTCTATTTTGAATCCAGCAACAACGCTGTTTGTCATTGCTTCTAAAACTTTTACAACGGCTGAAACAATGGTCAATGCTCAAGTTGCACGTCAGTGGATTTGTTCACATTTAGGAGAAGAAGCCGTTTGTACGCATTTTGTTGCTGTTTCAAGTGCGCTTGATAAAGTGGCAGAATTTGGCATAGATTCCACAAGAGTTTTTAAATTTTGGAATTGGGTTGGAGGACGTTATTCAATTTGGTCAGCCATTGGACTTGTTGTTATGTTTGCAATAGGTGGTGGAAATTTTCGCCAATTTCTCAATGGTGCTTTGCAAATGGATCAACATTTTAAAACTATGCCTTTGCATAAAAATATTCCTATTCGTTTTGCTCTTTTAGGATTCTGGCATCGTGTTATTTGTGGTTATTCATCACGTTCGATCATTCCTTATGCACAGCGTTTAATACATTTTCCAGCTTATTTACAACAGCTTGATATGGAATCAAATGGTAAACAAGTCTCGCTGGATGGAAAACCATTAAGTTTTTCAAGTGGTTCAATTGTTTGGGGGGATTCAGGAACAAATAGTCAACATGCTTTTTTTCAGCTTCTGCATCAAGGAACAGATATTATTCCTGTAGAATTTATTTTATTTATAAAAGGGCATGAGAAAAAATTACATTCTATGTATGAGATGTTGCTAGCAAACGGTTTAGCACAATCAAAAGCCTTGATGAAGGGGCGTAGTCTTGAAGATGCTCGGCATATCTTGATAAAAAATGGAGTTGATGAGGGTGAAGCAGACCATTTAGCACGTCATAGAAGTTTTAAAGGAAACCGTCCCAGCATTACGCTGGTTCAAGATTCATTAACACCTTTTGCACTCGGTCGTCTTATTGCGCTTTATGAACATCGCACTTTTGTTGAAGGGATTTTAATGAATATTAATTCATTTGATCAATGGGGTGTTGAACTTGGTAAAGAATTAGCAAACGAGTTACTACCAATTCTTCGTGGAGAAAGTAAAGCGGATAATCGTGATAGTTCAACATTAGGGTTGCTAGCACATATTCAAGCAAGACGTGCAAAATAATATAATTTTACAGTAGGTTTTGTACTAACTAAGCAAAAGTAGAAGGAGGAGAAATATGAGATAATTCTTTAATTTTACTATGCCTTCTCTTATTATCTGGATTAGATTTATGTAACAGAAAATCAAAAAAGTGCAAAAATTGTAAAAATGAGAATTTATTCGCAAAAACGATAAAGACCTTTGAGAGGTCTTTGAAGACCCTTTGAGCCCCCCCTTAAAATCCTTCGAAAAAAATAAATTGGTACAAAACCTGCTGACAAGCTACAACCGGAAAGCTACGATTAAAGACAGTTTTAATAATATCGCTTTATAAACTGTGGCGGAGAGAGAGGGATTTGAACCCCCGATAGAGTTGCCCCTATGCCGCATTTCGAGTGCGGTGCTTTCAACCACTCAGCCATCTCTCCATAATAAAGTGAAACAAAAATCGGCACTATTTGAGTGTATAAGGGGTAGATAACCTTCAATTGTTTTTGGTACAACCTTTTTTTCTTTTTTATGGGACTTTATTGACAGAGAATAGAAATTCCTTCATATATACAAAATATAAGCGTGGGGAAATCTGCGCATATTTGTGTTGAAGAAGGTTTTATCCTTCTTTGGGATCTATTACGACTGATAAAAAGCAGCCTATTTTCCCTTATTTCAAGGCAGAAATTAAATAAGAGCTGGAGTGAACGGAAGGATAAAAAATGTTCGCAGTCATTAAAACTGGTGGTAAGCAATACCGCATTGTTGCTAATCAAGTGGTAAAAGTTGAAAAAGTTAGTGGAAATGCGGGTGATGTTGTTGAATTCAATGACATATTAATGGTTGGGCAAGAAGGTAATGCGGTTATTGGTACCCCTGTCGTTGCTGATGCATTGGTGACAGCTGAGATTTTAGAACAGGCACGTGGGCGCAAGGTTATCGCATTTAAGAAGCGCCGTCGTCAAAATTCTAAACGCACGCGTGGCCATCGTCAAGAATTTACGAGGCTTCGTGTTTTAGAAATTTTAATGGGTGGTTCAAAACCTAAAAAAGTTGCTGCGAAACCGATAAAAGAAGAAGAAACTACACCACAAGAAACAAAAGCTGCTGCTTCTGTTGAGAAGACGGCTAAAAAAACGGTTGAAAAAAAGACTGCGCCGCAGAAGAAAGCGTCTGTAGCATCAAAGAGTAAGAAAGATTAAAGGAGAGCGTCTATGGCACATAAAAAAGCTGGTGGTTCCTCGCGTAATGGTCGTGATTCAGAATCGAAACGTCTAGGCGTTAAAAAATTTGGTGGTGAAACCGTTATTGCCGGAAATATTATTATTCGCCAGCGTGGTACACGTTGGCATCCTGGTAACAATGTTGGTATTGGAAAAGATCATACGCTTTTTGCATTATCAAATGGAAAGGTTTCTTTTCAACGCAAAGCGGGTAATCGTTCCTATGTTTCAGTCATTCCTATGCTGGAGGCAGCAGAGTAATCTGTAACACTCTCTAGCAATCAACAGGATTTCATTGAATTATAGTTGTGGTTTTATAAGTATTAAAAGGGAAAGATAGAGTCTTATCTTTCCCTTTTTGCGTTGGTACTATAATAAATGTAGAAGATATACGAAAAAGGTACAATTGAGGAAATGGCTTTTCTCAATGAGGGAAAGAGTTTGTGCGATGTTATGTTAGTATTTAGTCCTGAACATATTGATATTATGATAGAATTTGTTGATAAATTTCTGTATAATAATAGTGAGAGAGACTTTCTTTTTATGCATGAAGAAGTGTCTAGTGATTTCTTATAAGAGAAGCAGTTTGTTTTCAGAAAATTATGAGAAATTTAATGAGAGCATTCTTTATGTAATCATTTTGATAAAGATGGGTCTTTTTATCGGCATTGTGGTATTGATGAGTTGTCATACTGTTTTTAGGTGGTAGTGTGGATAGGTGTGGCTATTCATTTAAAAAGACATAGGGATAAAAAATCCATAAGAAGGCAGCCAAAACGACTTTGAAAGTGACGTGCATTAAGGAATTTTCGGTAAATCAAGAGTGAAATTATATTTTTAAGGAGGACGGTGTTTAAAGATATAAAAATAACCAACGTGCAATCAGCGCCCTTCAAGAATATTTTTTCTGATTTCACTATTATTGTGTATTGTTGAAAGTAAATAAGCATAAGAGCTAGGGTTAAGGCAATCATTGCGTTTCATTTTTTACTTTATTTATCTTATTTGTAGAGTTTTTCTTTATTTTAGTAATTGATGATGGTGCTTGGGGGGGGATGTTCGTACTTTGCAAATGTGCGACAGAGGGTATTGTGTATTTGCGATATTGATTGAAGTAAAGGTGTAGCTTAAAATATATAAATATTATATATCGAGGGTTTGATATCATAAGATGGGCAGCACGGAATTTTAAAGATGATAAGTTGCATGGAGCAATTTGTAATTATGTAATGAATTTATAAAGAGGGATAATAGGTTAAATAAACTTTGAGGAATCAATCAAAATATTAGCTGAAGTTACGGATGATTGGGAAGGATGCTTTCTTGTAGGAAAAATAATGAAAAGTTATGTTGAATAACTTAGGATAATGAGAGCGTTTCGAAAACATAGTTTTTCAGGTGATTGGTTCTGTAGAAAATGGGGTTTTGTCTTTGTAAAGTAAAAGAGTAAGAGGTAGATTTGCTTATAATGGTTTTAAGCACTTCGCTAGATAATAATATCCAATTGTTTTATCGGTTATATTGAGGTATTTAAGCACCTCACTTAGCTATATTCCGTAAAATATAAATAAAGCTGTGGTGGTATTTATAGCTTGTATTTTGGGAAATGCAGCTTTGAAAAGGAATGTGTCAGAGATATTGGTGTTCAAATGTGAGGCAATTTGAATTCATGATGAGATATGAGAAAGCAGAAGCAATGAATGTAGATTTTGCTGATGGTGAAATCTTGTCTATAAGATCTGTACAACTTGCAGCTGCTTTTGATCATAAAAATGATGCAATTTATGCTGCTGCTGAATTGCTTGTGCAGGTTGGTGCAGTTGATAAGTGTTATCTGGCAAGCATGCTTGCACGTGAAGAAACAACCAATACTTGGCTTGGAAATGGTATAGCCATTCCTCATGGTATGGCTGAAAATCGTGATTTAATTATCAAGGATGCTGTTGCTGTTATACAGGTTCCTGCTGGTGTTGAGTGGCAGGATGGCAAGAAAGCATATTTGGTTATTGCCATTGCAGCGTGTCCAGATCGCTATAGAGAAATTTGTAAAAAATTGACGTCTCTTTTATTTGATAAAAAACAGCTTGAAGTACTTGCAACAACTATGGACAAACAACAAATTGTTACAACTTTGTTTGACCAAAATATGAAGATAGAAAAAACTTTTATTGGTGACCTTTCTGTGTGTCAGGAATGGACTTTAGATTATCCAAGTGGTCTTCATGCACGACCAGCTTCTCTTTGGGTTGATTTTGCGAAAAAGGCTCAAAGTTCCATCAGAGTTCGCCATGGTCAATATACCGTTGAAATGAAAAATTTGGTTGGTTTATTGCAATTAGGAGTAAAAAACGGTGATGTTCTGATTTTTTCTACAGATGCTGCAGAAGGAGCACAACTTCTCAATGATGCCATTGCTATTGCAAAAAAAGTGAGTATTAGTGAAAAATGTCTGATGAGAGCAATGGAATCTCAAACAAAGGCTTTTCATGGTTGGTATCCACGCTCTATGCAAAAAGGCATTTCTGGTGTTGGAGCGAGTTCAGGATTAGCATTTGGTAAGATTTTTGTTTTAAGGCAAAATGATATTTCCATAATAGATCAGCCAATTGATTTTGCAGCTGGTGCAGCATGTCTTGAAAATGCTCTTACAAAAACAAAACATAAAATGGCATCTGTGATTTCTGATATTACAGTGCGTATGGGAGCAGATTCTGCTGCGATTTTTTCTGCGCAAATGGTTTTGCTTGAAGATGAAAATTTAATAGCTCAAGCTTGTCGTTTTATAGCGGAAGGTCATGGTGTCGCTTGGTCTTGGGATAGAGCGGTTCGTCAATTTTCAGATATGTTTTTTAAGGTAGATAATCCTTTGTTAGCAGCACGTGCTGTTAATTTAGTTGATGTTGGTCGACGTGTTTTAGGTGAAATCAATCCATCCTATAGATCGTTCTTTTTAAATGATATTCCACATGGTGTAATTCTGGTTACAAATGACCTTTCTCCTTCTGATGTAGCACAACTTGATTGTACAAGGGTAAAAGGATTAGCAACAGCATGGGGAGGTCCATTATCTCATACAGCTATTTTGGCGCGTACTCTTGGTATTCCAATGGTTGTTGCTGCAGGTGATGATATTTTAGCAATTCAGTCTGATATTCAGGCTATTATTGATGGCGATAACGGGTTTATTTACCTTAATCCTACGCTTGAAGACGTTGAAGATGCTCAAAGGCATATTGATACTGTTGCGCAAAAACGTGTCAGTGAAATAAATGCATGTAGATTACCAGCGCAAACGACAGATGGTCAAAGAATTCGTATCATGGCTAATGTCAACTACGCAAATCAGGTTCCTGTTGCGCTTGATTTAGGGGCTGAAGGTGTTGGACTCATGCGCACGGAATTTTTGTTTTTAGAGAATCCATATATTCCGGATGAAGAGCTACAATTTAATATATATCGGGCGATGATTACAGCTGTAGGAGATAAGCCATTAATTATTCGTGCACTTGATATTGGTGGAGATAAACAGGTTACGCATTTACATTTATCTAAAGAGGACAATCCTTTTTTAGGTGTTCGAGGAACGCGGCTTTTGTTACGTCGACGTGATCTTTTGGTGCCTCAATTACGTGCTTTATATCGAGCGGCAAAAGAGGGTGGAGATCTATGGATTGTGTTTCCGATGGTCATGTCTGTTTCAGAGATTGTCGCTATAAAAAAGATTGCAGAGGAAATCCGCAACGATGTTGATGCACCAAAATTAAAACTTGGTATTATGATCGAAGTTCCAGCAGCGGCCATTATGGCAGATGTATTAAGCGCCCATGTTGATTTTTTTTCAATTGGAACCAATGACCTAACACAGTATACAATGGCTGTTGATCGGCAAAATCCATACCTTGTGTCTGAAGCTGATAGCCTTGATCCAGCAGTTTTGCGTATGATTTATCAGACTATTCAGGGAGCTGCACAACATAAGTGTTGGGTTAGTGTATGTGGTGGTATGGCTGGAGATCCTTTTGGTGCAATGATTTTGACTGGATTGGGAATTAATGAGCTTTCTATGATATCTTGCGATATTTCTCCAGTAAAGGCGTGTTTACAGACTCATAGTTTTGAAGATATGAAAATTTTAGCACAAAAAGCATTACAATGTGAAACTGCACGAGCTGTACGTGCTCTAAGCAAGGATATAAGGTGATAAAGAACATTAAGGGAAAAGAACGAGCTCATTTTGCAGAGTAATCAGATCTTTAGTGCTGTAAAACATTATCCTTTAAGACGATTATTAACAACATATTAATTTATAATGGTAATTTATCGTTTTACATAATGAGAACTCTAAATATCGTAAGGTTTTTTCGTTTTAAATTTCTCTATATTAAATTAATAAAAATTATTCTTTTATACATTACAAGGAGGAGTAATGTATGGATAAAAACACTTTAGGAAAGAATAAATGCCTTTTATGCATTCTCTTAAATAGCAGGGGATGTTGCAACATTAGGGGATAAATAGCGTGATCGTACTTGGCTTTTCCTTTTTATTTAAGAAAAGATGATGCTATCCAATAGATTTTATACCACTCATAGACACCGTATGAGGTAGATGTGACAAGCTTTAAGAGATGTTTTTTAACAAACGTGTGGATGAGAAAGAAAATATATTTTTAGAGTATTCTGTTTTGTTATGAGACCATATCCCACTTAAAGAATGCGATAATCAAAAGTATGAAGTAATACGTAATTTTTTTTAAATAATGGAGACTACTTTAGATATTTTGAAGACTGTAACGCTGAATTTAAAAATATATGGTAAAAATGAAAACAGGTTTGCATTTTTATGATTTTGTATTTGATCAAAATGAGACTATTTTTTCATTTTAGAAAATAAAATATATTCATACATATTAAATTAAAAATGCAAAGTTTTTTTCTGAATTTTATTTTCTTTAGTATCAACTAAATATAGAAGTGTGAAATTGAATAGAGGATTTAGAATAGGGCTTATTATGTAATCCTATGAAAGAGAAAACTGATACCATCACACTATTTTACAGCTCTCAATGTTGCAAAAATTCGTGCTATTTAAGAAAATGCATAAGAGCCGCTTATCCTCTCTTAAAATGTTCTTCCCCCACATAGCATCCCTTCCTATGACGTATAAGTAAGTGATTTTAATTATTTGGTTGTGTAAAACTATGGACTGTATGCTAATTTTAAGAGAAGTATTTTTTTGTGAAGCAGAAAGTGCGTAAATGAGCATGAAAGTTTATAACTGGTGACAATCTTTTTATTCTCATTATTGTATTCTACAAACCTATCCACGAAAAAAGTTTTTTCTTAAAAAGAAGGGATGTGCTTGTTATTCAACAGATAAAAGCTCTTACTTTAATAAATGAATTTGTTTTTTGGGTTTTGAATGTATAGTTTAGACTTGCACGTTATTTCTTTCTGGGTATAGTGCGAACTTCTGGAGAGATGGCCGAGTGGTTGAAGGCGCACGCCTGGAACGCGTGTATATGGGAAACCATATCGAGGGTTCGAATCCCTCTCTCTCCGCCATT
>NZ_JBHIOZ010000057.1:0-8838 GCF_042195805.1 Bartonella sp. AP57NXGY
ACAGCAGCAACCTCTGTTGGCTCGTCAACCAAATCGTTTGTTTCTAAACTTTCAGAACCAATTTCTTTTTTTGCTAAAACGTTAGTTTTAGTTTTTTTATTATATATGTTTGTATTGTTTGTTATAGCATCACAAGCATCATGCTTAGCATTATGCTTAGCGTCATTAGCATTATCACAAGCATCATGCTTAATATCACAAGCATCTTTTGTATTTTTATCCCATCTTGCCTTCGCTGCCTTCTGCGCTCTCTCTGAAAACTTATTCAAATTCTCATTAGAGTTGTTGAGTTCCTCTTCAACCTGTAAACTCCATAAACGACCGTCTTCTAAACGTATCAGTTTCTCATCACTCAATAAAAAATCTAGCGCTTTATTAAAAGCTTTTACTGAACAACCAGAAATGCGTGCTAATATAGAGGCATTCTCAAGAATTGGCTGTCTCTTCTTATACATAAGCAATATCAACATCATATAAGTCGATATTTGATGCGACGTCATTCCACTAGCATCAGATACCCAATCAGAAGGAAAACAACGAACCCAAGCTAACTTAGTTGACATATTTCCCCTCCTGTTCTTTATTATTATTTAGATCTTCATTGAAGTTATTGAGTTCCTCCTCAACTTGTGAACTCCACAAACGACCATCTTCTAAACGTATGATGACTCCAACCCTCAATAAATAATCTAACGCCTTTTCAAATCTTTTTACTGAACATTTAGTAAGATAAGAGAATCCTTGTGAATTATTTATAAGAGGTTCGCCAGTGTAGAGCATTTGCAAACGCAACCTGAGATAAACATTGCATTCAATCGCTGGTAACAAAACAATATCAAGAAGACACTTCTCTACATTAATTGTTACAAACTTATTTCTATTGGACATCCCCAATCTCCTTTCCTTTAACTAAATATAAAATTGCTAAAGCATCTGCTTCGTTGTCGTCTTTAGGCACATGTCCTTTTGCACATACCGCCTTAATCATTTCTTCTTTTGAGGCGTTGCCTTTTCCTGTTGTTGCCTTCTTAATTGTGCCAACAGGAATGCCTTCATATGGTATCTGATGATGTTCACACCACGCTGTTAAGGTTGCTAGAAAGCCCCCATAAATATGAGAAGCGTCTGTACCCACATGCCGGCGCACCTCTTCAAAATACACCGCGTCAATTTCATCAACAGATCTCTTTAGTTCAGTAAGCCACCGTTTAAAGCGTAAATAACGCATACCACCGCCTTCAAAACGGCGTGATTGAAAATCTTCTGTATCGCTTGTTATGTGACCATCCGCACCGCATATCGCCCAGCCTGTCTTAGTCCCTAGATCAAGGCAAAGAATTGTATGAGACATCTAAATCACCAGTACCTACTTCTCATTAATCTTGTGCTTTAAACTCTCAATCTCAGCATCTAATTCCTTAAGAATTTTCTTCTTTTTTATGACGGGTTGAGCAGAAGTATACACTATGTAAATAGGCGCAACTAAAAGTATAAAAACCATCATTGCAATAAAAAACACTGCATTTATTGATATGAATAAGTAGAGTACTAATTCACCTAGATTCATGTTCCCACCCCATTCTTGAAGATATGCATTTTCAAATCGTGTAAAATTTTATGTTTTTTCGAAATGATCTCACGGAGTTTATCGTTCTTTTTGTCTAATATTTCCGAGACAACAAAGGAGATTATAAGTAAATCAAAGATCACAAATGCAATACCCAAAGCTATCGCTGTCACACTCATCTTTTTTCCCTCACTTTCTTTTCTTCTTATGAGGCGGCGTTTTTACTGCACCTTCACGCTGCTTAAGCTCTTGTCTTAGTCTTTCAATTTCCTCGTCACGTGATTGAACATCTGCTTTTAGTGCCATCACTACTTCACTTACATCTCTGAATGCCTTTTCATGTTCTTCAGTCCTTTGTTGTAGTTCTTTTATCGCTCTATCGCGTTCTTTAATTGCAATATTCAGATCACTAGTTCTCTTTGCCACGTCCTTTGAAGATGCACTTCTTGACCACGCGTATTCTTCATCAAGAGTTTTTATGCTGCTTTTTAAAGTCAAGACCTGCTCTTTAAGAACTTTGACTTTGTTGCGATAATAAAATACAACACGCAACATCGCTCCGCATACAAGCAAAGCTCCCAAAACTACCAAGCCCGCTATTAAAATCTCATTCGAACTCATTCTGATCTCTATTCTTTGCTTTTAGGGCGGTCATCTCGGCCAATCCGTTTTGCCTCGCATTCCATTAAAAAAAGAATGCAACAAGCCGCATGTGCCAAGTGTGATAAATTACTCTCGCCATCCTTATTCTCTCCACCAAACCATGCTAATAAATGACGTAAAGAAGCTCCATACAAACGGCTCCAATTCATGCCATGACGCCAATTGCTTGCACCGTATTTGTTTTCTCCAAGCTCTAAAACTCTACCGATTTCAATCAGTGTCAACGGTGGAATAAGATCAACACGCGGTTTACCAATGTCATTCTTATGTGCTTTAAAAACCATGATTATCCCCCCTTAAGGCTCTACGTATTTATATGTTTGCTATGACAGAGCGTTTAGTCATAAATTAAAAAAAATGAACTTACTCAATTCAAAAATACACTGCATGCCTCATCTCGTTACATTTAATGTTTGGACCGATTGTGTTTTTCAAAAATTTTTTGAGAGTTTTCTTTGAAATATTTTGTGTCGCCATGCATCTTTATGGACAATTCTGGTCCTAAAGAATTTTTGGCTATTAAATGGTTGTTTTCATCAAAAGAAAAATTCCAATCAGAATTATTAAAAACGATTGTACAGCCTTCTGGAAAACCTATTTCCTGTATTAAATCTTTCAAAATATAAAAAGTATAATATGATTTTTGCAAAACATTTACATAGCTTTGCTCTTTTTTACGATATAAATAAAAAACTTTACGATAGGCCCACAAACAAAAAACCGTAATTACATTGGTCGTAAAAAGTATAATAATTGCCGCTAAACCATAATCCATCTTTACTTTCTTTCTTCTTTAAGAGTGTGAATGATGCTGTTGATGTTCGTTATTATCTGTAGGGGCAGCAATATGAGAAGATATTACTGTTTGTGATGCATTTGCTGTACTAATTTTCTCCACCAGATGAAGCGTATCTTTTCTTCGTTTTGTCATTGGACGAACAACTCTATGGGATTTACTCCCATAATTATGTAGGAACCAATCTAGTGTAACCCAAGATAGACCCTTGGCTTTAGACAACTGAATAATTATATTCCAGTATTTTGGAGAAATACTATTGCGATCACGCATTTTACGCGCAGCCTCATAGCTACAACCAATTTCTTTTGCAAATTGGCGTATAGATCCCCAAGATTCAATCAAACTTTTGACATAAAAATCATTAACCATGACACAAATAGTACATTACGTACAATTTTAAATCAAGATAAAATCGTACACAATGAATTAAAAAAATAGTGGATAATGTACAAATGACTTATTTGCCAAAAGATAGACTTAAAATAGCGCGTAAGAATGCTGGATACGCAACACCAAGCGAAGCTGCGCGCGCTATACCAGCTCTTAATCAAAATACCCTAATTAGTCACGAAAATGGAAATCGTGGTATTTCGCGCCAAATAGCCGAGCTCTATGGACAAGTATTTAATGTAGATCCGGGGTGGATTTTGTATGGCGAGTCTCCTCAAGAAAATCCTAACCTCAATATAAGTATTCCTGTCGTTTCATGGATTAGCGCTGGAGAATTAAGCGAGCAAGATGGGATAATGGATTTTTCAGATTATCCTATGACAGAGGCTGTTAATCTTCCTGCCGGTGAATGGATTGCTTTACGTGTAGATGGGGCATCTATGAATAAAATTAGCCCTCCAGATTCTATAATATTTGTAAATATGCGAGACAAAAAACTTGTGCCTAATGCCTGCTATGTAATTGCAGATGAATCTGGACAAGCGACATATAAACGATACAGACCTAATGATGATCCTCCTTTTCAGCCCGCTTCATACGACAAAACAATAAAGGCTCCAAAACTTGAAGGCGCTATCTCTATAATAGGTCGTGTACGGCGCACTATTCTTGATATGTAAACACAATACGATTCTCTGTTCACGTTATCGATTAGATTGCCATCAACAGATTGAAGCAAGTTTGCTTGATTTTTATCAGTAAACAGCAAAATTTTGATTCTCTAAATTGTGCCGTGATTCGTCTTTTTTTATTTTTTTTTAAAAAATAGTACATTATGTACTTGACTATCTTTAGTGCATAATGTACTAATATATCCATAAACCACGCACGAACAATCGCCAAGAGGCGTTAGGGAGGAAAAATTATGGATAAGCCAATTCTTATAAATTCTGATGAAATCTTATTAGTTGTCTATGATGATGATCAAAACATTGGTCGGTCGGGACCACTGGATGAAAGCCAAGTTCTAAAAATTATTGACGAGGCAGATGATGCAATCCAAATCTTTCGCATCAATCCTTCTGAGAATAATTGTGAAGATATCTCTGAAGAAATTGCAGAAGCATATGTAAAAGAAAATATCGAACATCTCCACGAGGAGAGTAAAGTTCATGACTTTGTACTCGAAAGTGATGCTTACCAAGAACTTTTAGACGAGATCGCAGACGAAAAATATAATGATGAGATTTACGGTACTTATGAACAACAACACCGTTTGCGTCCTTGTGATGTGCTTTAAATTCTGAGGGCGTATTTAAAAGCGCCCCCTTTCATTCATCAATCCCACCCAATATGAGGTCCGTAATGGAAAAGCTAATTGCTATCCAGCAAAATACAAACAAACACGAAACAATTCCAACCATGTCTAGCATTGAAATTGCAGAGTTATGCGGTAAAAGACATGGCCATGTAATGCAAGATATTCGTAAACTATTTAGCGAACTTAAAATCGACCTGAGTAATTTTGCTGGATTATACAAAGATTCAACAGGTCGTACTCTTCCTTGTTATCATCTTCCTAAACGTGAATCTCTTATTGTCATTTTAGGTTATAACACTGTGTTACGCGCAAAAATCATAGATTATTGGAAAAAATTAGAAGAGCAAGCAGCTAATCCCCAAATCGATTTTTCGAGACCTGAAATACGAGCAGCTATCATGATGCATCTTAAAAATAAAATTAAACAGACTGCATAGGAGTTCATCATGAACACTCTCATAGAGATTAAAGAACAAATCATTGATCAGGAAATAGTTCAGACAGTAAATGCACGTGATCTGCATGCATTCTTAGAGGCAAAACGTGACTTTTCAAATTGGATTAAGGACCGTATTACCAGATACAATTTTATAGAAGGAGAAGACTTTGTAAAAACACAAGATTTGCGGTCGCCAAATTTGGCGAGCGCAAAATCTAGGGCTGTTATCGCGATTAACTACTATCTCACACTCGATAGAGCCAAAGAACTTTCTATGCTTGAGAACAATCAGAAAGGGAGAGAAGCCCGTTTATACTTTATCGAATGTGAAAAGCGTGTAAAGCAAGTAGTAACACCACAAATCGACTATTCAAGTCCAAAGGCTATGATTGGCTTTTTGAATTACCTACAAGGTCAAATAGATCAAAAAGATAACATTATTGCAAATTTAAAACCAAAGGCAATGGCTCTTGAAAGCTTACAGCGTCATAATGGACTCTTCAGTCTTACAGAAGCCGCTAAAATACTCGAGATGCAACCAAAACAGTTCATTCTCTTCTTACAGAAAAAAGGTTGGGTTTACAGACGAGCAGCAGGTGGAAATTTGCTACCTTATCAAGACAAAATCCAAAAGAAACTTATGGATTGTCCAACTATCACACTTCAAACCGCAAATGGAATAGAAAAGGTCATTCCTTGCGCAAAAATCACCACAAAAGGTATGGGGCTGCTGTCTCAAGAGCTTAAAAGACAAAGCATGCATTAAGAGGAGGTTATTATGATAAAAAAGAAATATAAACTCACTGATGAAACAATCAAAATTGATGGAATAACGCTTTATCGCATACGCGCCTTAAAAGATTTTGATGATGTCAAAGAAGGCGACCTTGGAGGCTTTGTCGAGAGTGAATGGAATCTTAGCCATGATGATAATTGCTGGGTTGGAGGCAATGCTTGTATTTATCAAAATGCATATATCTCTGAAAATGCGAAGGTTTATGATGATGCCGAAGTTTATAATAACGCAAAAGTTCGTGGTAATGCCATAGTAGCCGGCGATACAGCATTTTATGGAAGTGACGCTATTTTAAGGTAGGGGGGATAAATCATGGAAAAAAAATACGAATTGACTGATGAAATGGATGAAGTTGGCGGACGCACGCTTTACCGCATACGTGCATTAAAAGATTTTGGAAATGTCAAAAAAGGTGACCTTGGCGGTTTTATTGAAAAGGAAGGCAATCTTAGTCATGGGGGCGATTGTTGGGTTGGAGATTATGCTAGGGTTTATGATAATGCTCGTGTTTATCAAAATGCACATATTTCCGGTTATGCCTATGTTTATGGTGATGCGCGGGTTTATGGAGATGCACTCGTTTCTGATGAAGCAAAAGTTTACAATTATGCAGAAATTTACGGTGATGCATACGTTTACGGTGACGCTAAAGTTTTTGATCATGCACATGTTTATGGCAATTCTCATGTTTATTATGAAGCATATGTTTACGATAAGGCAAGCGTTTATGGAAATGCAAAAGTTGGCGGTAATACACACATTTACGGAAATGTAAAAATTTACGGTGATGCGGATTTACGTTGTGAAGATTGGATTGGCAGCAATAGCAGAATATCTACTGGAGCAAACTAATGGAAAAGAAGTACGAACTTACTGATGAGAAAGCTGAGTTTAAAGGGGTAACTCTTCACCGTATCCGCGCTTTAAGAGACTTTGGAGTTATTAAAAAAGGTAATTTAGGCGGCTTTATAGAACATGAAAACAACCTATCGCATCATGGTAATTGCTGGGTAGGTGGTAATGCATTCGTCTTATCTTGTGCTTGCGTTTACGATAATGCTCAAGTTTATGATGATGCTGAAGTTTATGGTAGTGCACGAATTAAACATAATGCACATGTTTACGGTTTTGCCGAAGTTTATGGAATGGCAACAGTTTCCGGTAATGCACGTATTTATGGCGACGCAAAAATTTATCGTGATGCGGATATTGATGGCGATAACGTCATGTCCACTGGAGAAAAAGCATGGTGAAAAAATACGAATTGACTAATGAAACCACCGATATTGTAAGTTGCCATACATTGTACCGCATTCGTGCTTTAAGAGATTTTGATGATGTTAAGGCTGGGGACCTTGGGGGCTTTATAGAAAATGAAAGCAATCTCTCTCATGATGGCAATTGCTGGGTCTATGATAATGCTTGTGTTACTTGGGGTTCAAAAATTTATGACAATGCAAAAATTTATAATAACGCCCGAGTATATGGTGGTGGTCGCATTTTTGAAAACGCACAGATTTACGGAAATGCAATTGTTTATCCCAATGCAAGAGTTTATGGCGACGCAAAAATTTACGGAGATTCAGAGATCTGCGGAGAAAGCCGTATCACAACAAACGAGAAAAAATAAATCATGTATAAATATGGAATTAAACCTACCTTGTGTGCACAGTTAGTTTTGAGAAATACTCACAATCTAGGTGAACTTTGTATCACTATCTCTGGGTATAAAGACGAGCCTTATGTAGATACCATAATTTCTGAAGACATAATGCAACCTATAAAATCCAAACTCTAACAACCAAACAACATTTTTAAACACCAGCGTGATTCACGCCACGGGTGAATTGCGCTCAAATAGGAGGAAATCAAGATGAGTGAACTAAGTACCACACGAACGGAATTAGTGGAAACAACGAACGATTGTGAAGTCAAATCTACAGCTATGGAGCTGATTTTAGAAAGAGCTCTAAAAGATGATGTCGATATGGAACGTCTCAAGAGCCTTCTTGAATTGCGAGAAAAGGAGATAGAACGACAAGAGCGTCAAAACTTTGTCCGTGATCTTTCTACTATACAAGTGGAATATAAAAATATCGAACAAAATGCCATTAATACACATACTAAAAGCACCTATACAACGCTTGATAAATATATTGATGCTATTAAAGAACCTCTTGCAAAACATCACTTTGCCTTGTTCTCTCGTATCAAAGACCAGAATTCAAATAGTATAACCGTAGAAATGACTTTAAAGCATATATCGGGCAATGAAATATCAACACAAGGAACATTTCCCCTTGATGCTACGGGGAGTAAAAACAACGTACAAGCGGTTGGTTCTACTATAAGCTACGCACGTCGATATCTCTTAGGCATGCTTCTTAATGTTGCAAGAAAAGAAGACGATACAGATGGAATAACACTTCTTGCGGGTATCTCTTCTGAACAGATGAATGAAATCAAAGAATTAATTAAAAAAACACAATCTGAAGAAAGTAGGCTTCTCTCTTTCATAGGAGTAAAAAATCTAAAAGATATGTCTTTTAAACAAGCACAAACCGCTTTGTTTTCTTTGAAAAAAAAGCAACGAAAGCAAATGAATAAAGCACAACAAGAGCAATTAGATGCACCTATACAAGATATCGAATATGCGCCAACTCAACAAGAAACGGCGGTGTGAAATGGAACAAAGGACAGCAGAGTGGTTTCAAGCGCGCTTGGGTAAAGTCACTGCATCTAATGTCTACAGCGTACTCAGTAAGACAGCTAAAGGCTTGCCTACCAGCAAATATGAAGACTACAAAACGAAACTCATGACAGAACGCTTAATAGAGGAAATAAGCCAATCTTATACAACACC
>NZ_JBHIOZ010000058.1:0-8671 GCF_042195805.1 Bartonella sp. AP57NXGY
GGATTGATGCGAAAGATTTGGATTGCATCATCTGCCTCGTCAATAATTTTTAGAACTTGGCTTTCATCCAGTGGTCCTGACCGACCAATGTTTTGATCATCATTATAGACAACTAATAAAATTTCATCGGAATTTATAAGAATTGGATTTTCCATAATTTCTCCTCCCCAACGCCTCTTGGCAATTGTTTGTGTGTGGTTTATGGATACCAATGTAGTGTATTTAAGAACATATGTTAATACATATGTACCGATTTTAGAAATTTTTACATAAATATAAAAATTCACTTAGAAAATTAAAACTGTAATTACTAAAAAAGGGGTATATGTTTAGAATAGCTAGAGCTTTAGTAATACTAATTACATTGAATTTTAATATTCTAATCGATTATTTTGCAAATATTTGCATAATTCTCTCCTTAACAGAAATATACGATAAGAAGAAAATTATGCTCATATGATTTAACTATTTTAAAATCTCGGTGGTTTTATCCAGTCTATAGGCGCAGCCCAAATTAATGCAATATCTTTTATTTCTGGATACAACCTATTTAAACTCTCTAAATTAAATAAACCAGGCTTACTACCTTGCTTTATTATTTTGACAAAACAACGTCCATCTTGCGTATAGACAATTGCTTTTTTATTAAGAAGTAAACTTGGAGAAATGTTTTCTGAATAAAATAAAATGGATTTATCTTCAATGAAAGGTTCCATTGAATCGCCTTCAACTTTTACTGCGTATGTATCCTTTGTAATATACGGGGGCATTTCCACTTCTTCAAGCCAACCATCTTCATAGGGGATAATTTCTGAACCTGCTCCTACATATCCCATTAAGGGTATAGTTTTTTTTCGTGGAAGTGGGTATTTCGTGATTTCCTCAATTGCTATACCTTCTTGTGCACTTATTCCTCGTTCACCTGTCAGCATTTTATTGACTGCAGAGCGGTAGATAGGACGATGTACCTTCTCACTTAGTTGTCTGGCAAGCTATGATTGAGATAATCCAGATTCTTGTAAGGCTTCACTTAGCCAAATTTTCATAATGTTATTCATGGTTTCCATTATATCTTTGTTAGAAAAAAAATCTTTTGTGATTTTCGTTACATTTTCTATTGATATTGTACCTAAATAAGCCACAATATGACTTATGAAACAATTTTCGGAAATAATAAATTTATTAGGTGGGGTTCGTAGAGTATCTCAGTTGCTTGGGGTTCATAGAACACGCATGTACGTCTGGCTCCGTCCTGTATCAAAAGGCGGAACTGGTGGGAGAATTCCGACAAAACATATCCCAATTCTTTTGAATAAAGCTAAAAGAATTGGAGCACCGATTAAGGCAGAAGACTTTTTCTCGTTTTTTTATAGGACGCAATCATGTGATTCTAAATTATCTTCACATTCTGCTTTTATTGCTGCCCCTACAGATAATAATGAACATCAACAGCACCATTCACACTCTTAAAGAAGAAAGATCAGAGATAGTAGATGTCTCACAGATCACTATAAGCAAAGTCCAGTTGATTGATCTTGTTAATAAGATTGGACAGGAAAACATATATTATGGTGTCCTTTCGCCTCAAGATGCATGTTTTGAAATAAGCATAGATCCCTCATCAACAGGTTGTTTTGTCTATATGCTGCATAGTATCTTTGCGCGTGATGATAGAAAATATTTTCCGTTATTGCCGTACGATGATTTTAATCAATGGTTTTTATCTGTGTTTACGCAAGCTTTTACAACTACAACTTGGTTTGATAATTATTTTTCTCAAGAGTTGTCATCTTTTTATTGCTTAAATGAGCTGATCTTGTTTATAGTCTTAGTCAAAAATAGGCTTGATTTCTTAAGGGATAAACTCATCGAAAAAAGAAAAGAAGAAATCAAATTAATAAGATGCGTGCAATGTGTGTCTGAATTGAGTTAATCCAATTTTTCAAAACTTATAACTACGCGCTCTGCCATAGCGCACATATAAATACGCATCAACCATAAGGGGAGGAAATGAAAAAACCACCACGTTATACTTTTAGCTCTTCAGAAGATTTAATACATGCAATAGGTTTTCCAGATGGTTGTACAATTGTTTTTAGTAATTCTGATTGGAATTTTTCTTTTGATGAAAATAACCATTTAATAGCTAAAAATGCTTTAGGATCAAAGTTGTACTTAGAGGTATACGGTAACACACAAGCTTTCCAAGAGAAATTTCAGGGATTATTCGAGAAGCATAATAAGCGGTCTGCATATTAGATGAAGCGCTTCGTAATTGATATGCTTTTAATCGATCTGTTGCAGCCTCCATTTCATTCCATGATGATTGGATTCGTTTGGCTTCTTCTTTAGGGGAAATATACGTTCTAAAAAAATATTAGCATTAAAAATTTTTGTGAAATCATAAGTTGGAGAAAATTGAAAAGTAAGTTTAACAGAAGCCCCATATGTTCTATCAATATCGGCCCCAAATTGTATACCTATGATAGCAAAACATTTTGTATGGGCTGGAATATTTATAGACAATAATACTTTCGACGCAGGTACTTCAGGTGGGCTTATAAAATGAATTCTATCTTCGATATTATGGCAATAAGGTAAAGAAGGCGCATTAAATTGACCAACAGAAAGAAATACTTCAGGCCAAGAATTAGTATGTTCCCAGTTAATATCACTACATGGTTTCCGACAGTAAACACCAGAAACAGAATGTAATTTAATATCAAAGGGAGCTATATTGTGAAAATTAAACCATGCAATATCATCAGCAAACTCTTCATAACAAGATGTAATAAACAAAGGTTGCAGTGGAATGTTGTTTACTTGATTGTTTGTATTTTGAAGCACACCATTATCAGGCATTTTCCACCTTTATTTCGAATAATAATTACCGTCGAACGGCTTTGTAAAAATATTTTTAAATGAAATAGCAAATGACTAACACGATTTTCTGTCTTGATCTAGGGACAAAGACAGGCTGGGCGATATGTTCCAAAGACATGTGCCTAAAGACGACAACGAAGCAGACTCTTTAGCAATTTTATATTTAAAGAAAGAAGGGGGGTATACATGTCCAGTAAAATACCATGGACGAGACTTAATACAGACCAATGGCTATTTAAACTTTCTGATTTACCGCCTATGGAAGTCAATGTTTATGTGAAGTTGCGGATAAGAATGTTACACACGCGTGAACCTCTTTTGAATGATTCACAAATATTATCTCATTTTACTTGTTGTTCAGTAAAAAGATTTCAAAAGGCATTAGATTATTTATTTAGATTTGGACACATCATTTGCTTAGAAGATGGTCGTTTGTGAAATTCAGATGTTGAGGAAGAACTCAATAACTCAAACGAAAATTTAAATAAATTTTCAGAGAGCACAGAAGGCAGCGCAAGCAAAATGGGCAAAACATCATAAAGCAAAAACAATTAGTGATGATCAAGATGCTAAGCATGATGCTTGTGAGGATTCTAGCAATACACAAGCAATGCTTAATGATGTCATTAACAATAACATATATAATAAAAAAACTAAACTATCGTTTTAGAAAAAAAAGAAATTTGTTCTGAAAGTTTAGAAACAAACGAACAGGTTGACGAGCCAACAGAGGTTCATGCTTGCGAAAGCCAACCAAAGCAAATCACAACGGGTGTAGAAAACCAACCTCCCATTCACGAGCAAAAGAACGTTCCCAAAAAAGCGAAGCGGACTAGGTCAAAATATGGGTTTCTCTTACCTGCGGATTTTGAACCTAATTTGCAATACGCAATCGATCAAGGATTAACGCATCATGAGGCAGTGTCAGAATTTGAACGGTTCACAAATTACTGGATAGCAAACCCAGGTAAAAAGTGCAAACAAACGAGATTGGCAAAGGACTGGGTGCAATTGGGTTACACATCCAAAGTGTTTTTTTTAGCACAGAAAAAAGCAAGATTAGAACAGGAGAAACGGTTAGGTGGTCATTATGGAAATGATCAGTCCGGGGTATCCATTGACTTTGAAAACTGGGAATACATTGACGAAACAGGAGGAAGCGCAAACCTTAGATGCTTGCAATCGTCTACAAGCGTTGCTCTCTGTGAAAGCTTCAGTTAAGCAAATTGAGCAAGCTTCTTTCCTACTCTCAAGCATGAAGTCCCTGCGAACACAGATTCCAAGGCCGTTATCCTTTCCTATAGCATGATGCTGGAACGGATTTCAGCATATGCTCTGAAAAAGGGCGTCGAAGATATCGTAACTGGTCAAGCAATGGGGATATCAAAAACATTTATGCCAATTTGTGGAGAGCTTTTAGCTTATTGCCAGACAGTAGAAAATAACCTTCTTTCAAAAGCCGAAAGTGTACGTAGAGCAATTAAAATACACGTGAGAAAACACTCAAAGAAAAAACAGCGAAAGAGCACTTTAGACGACTAACGCTTGTTCACAAGCAAGAGCTTGAAGAAACTTTAAATGGTATTGGAGGAACAGTGAAAAACATTGCAGGTTAGCAAAATAGTGAAAAGTGGTGATCATTTTACGATTAGATATGCGTTTTAAGAGTGACTAAAAATTTTTTTTAAGGTATAATACTTTCCTAAAATTGTATGCAGTACCAAATTTATAAACTAAGTGAATCCTTTAATACAAATTAAGAATTTTAGGATGTGAAAATTTCAAGATATTTGTTTAAAAAACATAAATAGCTAGTATCAATGTAAAAAAATATTGCAGCAGTCATTAAGTTCTTTCGTGTATTTTTGAAATAACAGAGTGTTTCTTTAATCTTTATGAAAGGTTAGAGGATCTTAGTACTTAAAGCGATCATCAACTATAGATAAATAATAGATGAGGTTAACTAAAAGCAACTGGATGCAATAGAAGACGTTGCTATTAAAAGGAAAGCAAACGCGAAAAAACTAAAGGTAGTTTGTGCCTTCTATCAGAAAATAATTTAAAAAATTGAAATCATAATTTTTTCACAGGAAATGAGTATGTTTACAGATAAGCAACTAAGAGCCTTGTTTGGCATTATAGTTTTTATATTTTTATGTTTTTCAGGAATTAAAAAAAATATTGACTTTATTCAGGGTATTTTGACATTCGCATCTGTTGGTTTGATAATAGTAACAACTATTTTTGCAATTTTATGCAATTCTAATATTCCTTCTGAGTTGCAGAACAACCCAAAATATAAAGATGATGGTACAACGGGTTGGGTGAAACTAACACGTGATTTACAACAATATATGCACCGACTCTTAAATATAATAATTTTAGCGCTTGTCGTTTTAATTTTCCCAAATAGTTATAAAGAAACTGTTTCTTTGCCTGTCATTTTTAGGTATGTGGAACACAAATTTCCTTTTTCATTAGATACCATAATGTGGTACTCAGATATTGCTATTTGGTATTTAAACATTGTACTTTGGTATTATTTTTTATGCCGTGTACTCTTTCTTATGTTGTATACACGCAATTTAATAAATATATCTATCCTTACACTGCAGTGTTCCATTATAAAGCCACAGTGAAATTTCCGATTTCAAATATCAATTCTTTTTTTACAAAATCTTTATTATATCTGCCATTATCATCTTTAGATGATTTAATACGGATTCTATGCTGAAAACTCTCAGTATTAAATATTACATCGAACTTATCATATGTATCTCCCACAAAATTTAATTTGTGCAATATAGGATTTTTTTTATCTTTTTTTAAAAAATTCCACAAATATTCCCTTAAATTATTTTCTTCTTTAAATTTGATATCTAAGCTGAGTTCTATTTCAGTAACATCATCAGTGGGAAATGCATCAAGAGAATCTTTAGCCAACTCCACTAAGCATTTTGCTGATTGCTTTCCAAAAAGTTCTAATTGTTTTTGTTTTTTATATTTTAGTTTTATTTCTTTAATTGAATGCAATTTTTTTTCGAAATCTTGCTTATCAATAAGCTCAGGTAAAATATTAATTTCTTCCTTGAAATTTTCTTTGTAGTGTGACTGCAAGCATTGGTTTAGCTTTTTACTTGAAGAAAAAAGAATGAATTTTGTAGGAATCAAAACTCCAAAATATTGTTCATTTTGTTCAATTTGTTTTTTAGAACGCGGGTTAGGAACGCTTTGAAAGCCATTTTCGGAATCAATCACTTCAGGATTATAAGGACTTTCTTCTCCTGTTAAAACATAAACCCAATAGTAGGTACTTGATTCCACAAAAAGTTTTTCAATTGTTAAGGTAGCACATTGATTCTTCACGGTAAGAGTATACGTTCCTTCCTGCAAAAATTTATCGATACAATTTGTATTAACTAATTTTGAGTCTGTATCTATTTCATATTTATAAGAAAGGAAGTTAATGGTATTCATAAAGCTAACACAATTACAACGTTTATAGTCTTATGGGCGATAGATACTATCTAAGTTATCTCAGTGATTATGAAGTAGGTAGTTTGTATCTCAAATATCTCGTGTCTTTTAGAATCATTCAAGTGAAAGGTAGAGGCTATAAAATTTTAATTGTAGAAGCAATATGAGTTTTAGAAGATCTATTAAAAGCTGCTTAAGTTTAAAAGAAGTATGATCATCTTCCCAGCTTTTAAGTGGAGAAGAAATTAGGTTGCATCTTTGATTGTAATAACGACTTTCTTTCCAAGAACACTCAGTGTTTGCTCTAATGTTTGAAGCTTAGTTGGATAATTTGGATCAAGAATGCGTCTTGCTTCTGTTTCTTTTTTACCCAAACGATTAGCCAATTCTGTTTTTGTGATATTCGCTTCATTAAAGGCTTCTACCACTGCAAGTTTAAGAACATTCCATGCATCTACAGTAACCTCTACAAGGTCTTTATACTGTTGTGGCATTGGTAAAGGCAAACCGCGCATAGAATAGCTCCGTAATGCTAAAGCTAAAGCTTCAACAGCATTCTCTAATGCCTCTGCTCTATTTTCTCCAGCTGTTATTGCTTCTGGTACATCTGGAAAGGTTACAATAAAACCACCGTCTGGATCAGATTCCAGTTTTGCTTGATAAGTGTATTCCATGTTTAGGTATCCTCGCCATAATCGAAATGCTTTTAAAACGAAAAATCAAAGCCATTGAGAGAGTAACTCATACCCTCAACTGCTTTTTTATTATTTTCACGTAAAGTGGGGTCAATTCACCAGATTTTATAACGGTTGTCTTGTCTCCAAAAGTTACCAAATAATATGACCCTTTGCCTGCATCAGGAGCTTCACTGTAATGAATGCCTCTATTTCTGGCTTCTTTACGTAATTCTCTAAGCAGTGCTTCTCGTTTCATTTAGCCTCCCCCTTTACTTTATAAAATGAATATCGCACAAAAAGGTTCGATAGTCAACAATAAATCGAACAAAAAAGTTTGATACAGACTCTTAATGAAAGGATATTTATTGAAACGTTAAAAGCAGAAATAAGAAAGCCGTGCCATTTGTGTGACATGTTTTTTTGATGAATAATTTGTCAAATAATATTATAATGTAATACTTAAAAAACTGTTATTAATAAACTGAAACAATTGAAAAAATAAGCAAATAATGTTAAGGTTTTCTATGTATTAAAATACAAATTTAAGGTAAGAAAAAACATGCTAAACAAAGTGACGTTAATCGGGCGCCTTGGTGCTAATCCCGAAAGCAAAACAATGAATTCTGGAGCAGAAATAGTCAATTTTAGTATAGCGACTTCTGAGAGCTATACAGATAAAAAAACCAATCAAAAAGTAGAGAAAACAGAATGGCATTCCGTGGTGATTTTTAATCCACATTTAGCAAAAATTACACTTCAGTATCTCAACAAAGGTTCAAAGATTTACGTAGAAGGCAAATTACAAACACGCAAATGGCAAGATAAAAATGGGCATGACCGTTACACAACAGAGATTGTCTTACCACAATTCAAAGGCGAGTTGTATTTGCTTGATGTAAAGAAAGATCAATCGGCATCCCCTACCCCTTCACCCGTTACTTCTCAAAATTATGCTATCGCTTTAGGTGCTCAAGATTATAGAACAGCTCTTAACGATAGTGTCCCATTCTGATTGATAACATATGACAAAGAGAAAAAAACGTACAAAACGCGGACGTCCTCGGATAAAAGGATGCATAAGAGAACCAAACGGACGCATCTCACGAGCAAAAACACCGCATGAACCCATGGATAAATTGGCAATTGAAATGCGTGCCAAACGCTTTGGCTTGACCATAGAAGAGGCTAAAAATCCGCTTTCCGGTACCTATATTGGGCGGCTTTATTTGCAAGGCGAAATCAATCAAGACCAATATGATGCTGCGCAAAAATATCTTGAAGTGAAAAACAATTACCTATGTGCAAAAGCATTGCCTAATGCAATTTATGATGAAATGCCTACAACTTCTGATAACGGAGCAAGAGAGAAATGGGCACAGAAGGCAACAGAACATCTTTTAGCTGTAAAAGATGTTGTTCAAGAAGCTCAATGTTTACACCGTCAATATAACCTTCATGCCGCATTACAGTATCTTGTCATAGAAGATCAATCACTACCACACCTTGTGCTTTCATTGCGCATTGCTCTTAATGCGCTTCATAAGCATTTTAGCCATTAAAAAGAATTGACATCAGATGAAAAATCATTAAAATGTGTATATATTTACACATTATGAGTTTAGGTAATGGAACAA
>NZ_JBHIOZ010000059.1:0-2422 GCF_042195805.1 Bartonella sp. AP57NXGY
CTCGCCTCTTTTCCATTAAGAACAAAAGACTTTCTTCCTGTTGTTTTCTTTACAACAACCTCTCGCCCTTTTTTTCAGCCGCATCCAATAAGCGTCCAATTTCTCTAGAGCTTTTTTTATGCATGGAGGTCAACCACCATTCTTGTTTGCTTGCCACGAATTTAACTGCTAAGCGCCACCATACCCCATCATTTTCACCCAAAAACACAACGCTCGGTACACCTTTTCGCCTGATAATGCCATGGGGGCGGATGAGCGTTTGAATGGCGCCCCGAAAATCATCCAAGCGAAGATCACGCGCTTGATGCTCTAACAAAATATGTTTCACACTGTCTGCGGATAAGCGAATAAGAGAATTTTCCGCTGCAAAAACATCACGCACCTTTTGGATCATTGGGGCAATGGGAATAAATCCACGCGGCATATGTCCTTCAAACATGGCTTCCAAAAGTGGTGAACCCACAATATCTTCAATGGCAATGCGTTTGTCATTGTCCCCCATCACAGAGACTTTATCACTCAAAAAATTGCTTAAGTTTTGCGCGCGATGTTTCCCAGGGTTCAAATGCCAACCAGGATCAATCCCCTTTGGTATCTTCTCAATTTTCCCCGTTCGCTTATTGTGCCAAACCTGCTTTTCAACATGAAGTGGCTCTGCCCCCTCTTCATAGCCTAAATCTTCTGCTTCATAACGGCTTACCTGTCGCACACTACATTTACACCGCCAGCCATTGGGTGGATAAAGCCAATCCCAAACCGGATCATCAACGGGTGCGGTAAACCCCACCCAACTTTCATGTTCTAAACGCTTATGTTCTGAACTCGACAAAGCATAGGTGAGATAGGGCAAAAATTCTTTATTATTTTGTGTGCGCTCCCACTCGCCTGCTGCATGCGCACTCATGGTATTGGCCCAATAGACCGTTTCTAAACGCCGTGGGCTGCCCAATTGCACCACGCTCTTTTCACCAGTTTTGGGGTCAATGCTGGTCTTTTTACCCCACCAACCCTTTTCCTGTAAAATCGGCATCAAATTTTTTTGAAAATCTTGAAAAGGAACTTGATGCTTTATGGCTTCTCCAACCGCTCGCTTAAAATCCTCCAAAATATCATAGCCTAGCGATTTTGCCACCGTAAAGGAAAAAGCATGTTCTTCTGGTGCTATATCACGCCAATCAAAGCTTGGAACAAGTGCCTTGGCTTCAAAATAACGGGTGACCTCTTTAGGGGCGGTTTTAAAAAGTTCCTCATCCATGATACCCAAGCCCACGTGCAATCATTTGTACTTTTGCCAAGCGCGCTGCTAATGCGTGATGATCCATCTCACCTAGCAATTCATCTAAGCCTTTAAGGATATCCTCATAACTTTTTGCTTCTCTCACAAGCTTTTTAAAAGGCTCTAAAAGGGGTTCTAAGTCCTCTTCCCAGTCGCTTAAAGCTTCTTGTGAAAGCCGGTCCAATTCGTCGTGATGTTTCCCACCCTTCTCTTTTGCACCCTTGCTCTCTTTTGTCACAGAAACATCAAAAACACCTCCACAATCAGCACAAACATGAGCCTTTTCTCCCCTCTCATCATCAAGCGCATTATCAGGAGCCTTTAAAACATCCTCTTCCTTTTTTGGTTGCGAAAAACCAATCTTATTGCGCACTTCTTGCGCCCCAACACGCAAACCTAAAGGCACAAGTTTTTCCAGCGCATCACTAATCGCTTTAATGTCTTCATTTTCCGAAATCGGCCAATAGACAAGGGGGGCGCGCTCTTGGCGTCCAAAATTAATCTCAACAAAAGGCACAATCAAATCACGATTAGCCGTTAAAGCTAATTGGCGTGCATCAGCTCTGGCAATATCATGGCGCACATTTTCATGAATGCGCGCTTGCGAAAAGGACGAACCATCATCCGTCGTCATGGTTTGCCCCAACACACCTTTAGAAATTTGTCGATCTAAATATTCCGCCTTAGAAGCAAACACCGCATTGCCACTGCCCCCTGCCGCTTCAATAAATTCAATCTCCATCTCTTTGGGAATAATCGCTGCCGCATCACTGGATAAATCACGCACTGCTTGAATGAGAACCCGTCGCTCCTCATGAGAAGAGCTTGCCCCATATTTACCCACACGCAAAGGCATGCCATAAACTTCTAAAAATGCCATCCAATCTTTCAGTGTATAAGACTTGAAGAGAAATGCCCAAGCTGCAAGCCGCGCAAGCCCAGAACGAATAGGCAAACCGCTTTTTAACTTGGGTCTGTGAATAGAAAATTTATAAGCAGGCAATTCACTTCCATTAAAAGACCCCTCTTCTTTTAAACGCAAATGAAAACCATCCCGCCGATCCAATTGAAAAAACCGCTGGTCACGCCATTTCCAAGCAACCGGCCACCATTCCTTGGCACTCTTGTCCCACAAGGTTTCTACAA
>NZ_JBHIOZ010000059.1:2522-3910 GCF_042195805.1 Bartonella sp. AP57NXGY
TTTGATCGCATTGTTGAAAAAAAAGGCGTTGAAAAGAGCGAGCTTTCATCAAAACGATAAGCCTCTCTCACAGGTGTATAATCATAAATTTCAGGAGTTTGGCGGCTGGCAAAATAAGCCAAAGCGCAAGCAATCGCGCTATCACCATGACGCATAAAACCATCACTGCCTTTAAAACGATGATTGTCTGGAATTTTCACAATGCCATTGACATAAGCAAGCGCTTGATGATCGGCAACAATGTCACTATCGCGCGGCAAAACAATCGTCCCATCCCCAAAAGCTTCTAAATAAGCCGGCATTTCCTTGCCATACCAACTTTGTGACAAGGGCACTTCCTTCACACAAGCCCCATAACGCTGCGCCGCTTTTTCGGCTAAATAAGCCCCATTGCCCCGCGCATCTAACGCGCCGCCCATCAAACGCGGCAAACCATTCACCCCATAAAATAAAATCTCTCTTTGTTGATCAAACGGCGTATTGCGCAATTCCACCATAAACCGTACACGGCGCACCAAATCTTGTCCCACCTCCATCACCACAATCGATGTCGCATCGCCACTCCGCGCAAAATCAACACCAAAAACATGTTGGCGCCGCCGGTCAAGCCCAGCATGAAGAGGTTTTATATGCTTCTCACACCAAGCAAAAGCAGCAACACTTCGTTGATGTTCCGATTGATTTTTAAAATCATCCACACAAGCAAAACGCAACAATGCAATGTCAGGCGCGCAACAATTTTCAATCTGCAAACGTGTTAAAGCCGCCCCTTCTTGATCGGCTGGTATGGCATCTAATTCTTGGCGCATCGCAGCCAAACGCACCCCATAAGAGGCACGAATTTGCTCTTCCCATTGTTGCTCAGATGCTAAACTCCACACCTCCCCCTTCATGGCACAAACCCGTTTAAACAAGCCATTTTTAACAGCAACACCAAAGGGGTAACAATGCACCGAAAAAGGCACTTTGCCTGCTCGTGCTTCACGGATCAATTCATTGAAAGGATTGAGCACACCATTATGGGTGGAGATCACACGGATCTTGCCTCCCCAAATGAGCAAAGCATTGACAGCATCCAAAACAGCGCGCACATCTTGATGAAACGCCGCCTCGTCAATCACCACAATGCCCTGTAGTCCGCGAATATTTTCAGGGCGGCTAGAAAGCGCCTCAATCCGAAACCCCGAAGCAAAACGCACCCGATAAGCAGAGATATATTTCGTTGAACCATCCGCCCTTTGATCAGAGAATAAAAATTCCTCAACATCCCCACTATGGCTCGTAATTGCCGAAGCAAAATGGCTCACATAGCCAATAAATTCCCGCCCCTTGTCTTTGGTGTCACCAATATAAAAAACATTATCGCCCCTCGCTTCACGTGCCGCCGC
>NZ_JBHIOZ010000059.1:4010-8609 GCF_042195805.1 Bartonella sp. AP57NXGY
GCCAAATATCAAAACCACTTTGATGATCAAAGACATGACTTTTTGAAAAGGGCTGTTCAGCCATGTTTTACCCCCAACACCTGCGCACGAATAGCTCGCGCTGTTTCTTCTGAGAGCCCCGCCGCCGCCGCTGCTGCGTCAACCGCTTTACTTGCTTTAGTGGTAAAATCCTTCTCTAATCTTTGCCGTCTGGTGGTCGACAAATGTTCAGCCGCCAACACGCCTTTAAGCGCATTGGCCAATTCTTGTGCTGCCTTTGGCGAAAGGTTTTTCCCACTGCTCAACGTGGAAAAAATCAACTCCTTAATCGCTGCCGCCGTCAAAAGAGTGATATTATCAGAAGCTTTAGCATCAAAGCGCTGCGAGAGGCTTGCTGCAATTTCTCTTGTCTGTTCTAGGCGCCGTGACATCACGGCTAGCCGCAAAGAATAACGATTAAAACTCGAAAAGGAGGGTATAGAAAAGTTGAGACCCGTTTCCTTTCGTAAAGCCTTCAAAGCCGCTTTAAACTCATCATAAATAGCCATTTGCGTCTTCTCACGCCCATTTAAAGCCTCAGCAGCAGCAGCAATAATTTGATCACAAGCTTGCGGCAATAAATCAATCGCCGTTAAACGTCCACGCCCGACCTTGCGCATCCTTCACCTCGTCTTTTATTGATGAACGTTTAGGCCGCTTAATCCCCTCAATGGAAAAGCTTCGGTCTAAATGACGCGCTCCCCGTTCTGTTAATGCCGCAAGAAAAACCGAACCCACACATTTTAAAGTAACAGCACCTTGATCTTCCATCCATGCCAGTTCATTATGCACAAAATCGCGATCGCGTCTGATGCCATAACTGTATAAAAGCCGCTCAATCATCGCACTCGATAAAGTTTCACTGCGCTCACAAGCAAGCCCTTTTAAAATAATCAACCGCGCTTCTTCACGGATGATTTTATCCATATCTGCTTTCATTTCTTGGCATTCTCCAACAAAAACTCTTGCAAGCGCTCACCAATGGCTGCCACCGGTTGTAATTGTGCAGAAAGCGTGTTGAGACGACCATTCAATTTCTCCATATTCACTTCCAATCTTTGCAGCGCATCACGATCAGGCAAAAAGTCCATCTCTGTTTCTAACTTTTGCACACGCTCTTTAAGCGCCGTGATATCTTTCAGCATTTCCCGCGCACCGGAAGAAAAATAGGCTCTCAAAACCCCACAAATCGCAATAACCGATAACAATAAAGACAACCAGCCATTGGCAACACTGATATCCAAATTCACTTAAAAGTCCCCTCTCTTGTGCCTAAAATCGCCCGCTCCGCAGCTTTTCTACGCTGTTCACAAATCAATAAAGCAGCACGATCACGGCTCCAATAATGCACCACTTCGCGCGCATTCAAAGCACGCTCTGGCAATAAAGCTGGGCGGGCACACGCCATGCGAACAACAGGCGGCAACTCAACCGATAAAAAATGATAAGAAAGGCTACCCACCGGCTTGTGTGTTGAGCAAGCGCACACGCTCAAGCCCAATGCCACCGCCAGTAACCGGCAACTTCTCATTGACTTCCTCCATTTTCACAAGCTTTTGTTCCAAAGCCGAAATCACCCCTTGCGCTTGATGCTCAGCTTCCAACGCTGCTTGTCTTTGTCGCTCTTGTACAAGCAGTGCACGTGCTGAAGCCTTGGCAATCTCCAACTGCCAATACAAATCACGCGCCTTTTCCGCCTTTAAAATTTGCGCTTTCATAAAGCCAAAAGCCGCCAACATCACACTGACCAAAAAAAGCAGACCAAAAGACAGTTTTGAAAGTGGGCTAAACATTGCTTTTATCTCCCCACCTCGTTATCTCCACCCCATCATAGGAGCTGCTATGCCGCTTATGGGAATGTTTCCTATTAGAAAAATCCAACGAGCCAAAGCCACGATGCACCCCCAGATTGCCAACAATAATCGCCACCATCGAAGGAATAGAAATGCTCGCCATATCAACAATATGCGGAGCCCCCCACAAACCACCAGAAACAAGCAAAAAAATAACCCCCCAAGCAAACCAAAAAGACCACCATAAATAGAGCCTAGAACCACGATAAGAGGGCTTCATGCCTTTACCTCGCCTCCAAGTCCCAAAAGCTTTTTGGCGCGGTTCAAATAAATCAAACGTTGCACAAGTCCATTTCTTCCCCCATTGATCGCCTTGGTAATCCCTAGATAATCATCTTGATCAGCCAGCCTATTCAAGCCTTTCATTTGCCAAAACCAAACAGCAGACCAAAGCGCTGCTGGAAACTTTTCCAGCTCTTGCGGAAATGCCTCACAATCAACCGCTTGTTCATCGACTAGGCGCCAAAACTTCGTAAAACGACGATAATTATTGCGCCCCGTCAACTGGATCAAACCACGCCCCTTAAAGTGCACCCCATCCCCAGGGTTGACATTGCCTAAATCACGCCGCCCCTCATAAGCGCGCCCTGAGGCATATTCACAAACAGTAAAAAAGCCATCACTCTCATGGGCACATTGGCTTAAAAAATGTGCAATACGCAACGGTGTTGTGAGTGCCCCATAAGATAAAGCTTTAGGCAACACGCGTGCCATTTCAACAATAATAAAATCTTGGCGCGCATGATGCGCCAATTTAGGCGCAAGGCGATGAAGAAAAGAAGCATCTATTGAAACCATAACAAACCACTCAATGAATAAAAATTCATTCGCAGTTTATCGGATTTCAAACCCCCAATATAAGCCTGACACTGTCAGTCAAAACTCTCAATACTCATAAAACTCTGAAAATAACGAACCTTGTGGTTCTTGCAAAGAAATTTTCTTCTTCAAGCGATAGGCTGTGCGCACATGCATACCAGAAACAGCAGCGGCAGCATCCACCGACCAGCCTTTTTGCAACGCTTGCACCATTTTTTGCCGCCGTTCAGCATCTCTGCCAAGGGGGATAAGAAGGCGCACACCCGAACCATTAAAACAAAAATGGTTGATCAATTGCTGCGCCTCTTCAAACCCAACAATTTCAATCAACCAATCCGCACTCTCAAGACGCCCGGGTATATAAACTTCTCGTCCACCAAAAGCCCGCATCATATTCCATGCTGCTTCACTGCCCGCAACATCAGCTATTTCACGCAATAAGGCAGGAAAATCGCTATAGATTTCCTCTTGCATACATGCTTACCCCTCGCCTTTAACACCTTTACGGATTTTCCGCCCCCAAACATTCATAACTTCTCTAAAGTCGCCCCCACTCATCTCACCAAAAGCTTTACCACTTAACGCCATAACACTTTGATGAAAAGCCCCAAGCTCAAACATAGCATCGGGATTCAAACACTTCCATTGGGCACACAAAATGGAAATGCTTGGTTTCTTCCTCCATGAATCTTCGCGGTTTTTTCCTCTCCAGTCAACCCCACCCTCCCGCTGCAACCAACCTTTCAACGCCTCAATGGCTCTGCATGCATCATCGCTATCGCGTAAAAAACGAATATGATCAATCCCTGTCTGTCTTTTCACAAAGGCAAGCAACGCCTTATCTGAACGATCACGAATAATGCCAAGATTCCACCCAGCAATCCAGAGCGCCTGGAGCTTCTTAGCATATTTCCCCTCTAAACGCTTCCCATTCGGCTTAAAACCAAACGCTTTCATTTCAGCGATAACCAAGTGCTTTTCTGAAAAATTCAAATCTTTCGCCGATTGCTTGCCTGTCAAGCGATAGAGCAGTGCGCGATAGGTCTCATCATCAAGACCTAACGCGCGTTTTCCCATATGAAGGACAGCTAAAGACATCTCTCCCCCCTCATGTCTTCGCCAGATCAATGGTCACAGCACGCCAAGCGCTTTCTAATGTATCGCGTTCATAAAAACGCACATATTCCTTAGATGTCGTCACACGGATCGCTTCACGAATGGCACGCATCGCCTCTTTCCAGCGTGGATCATCAATATCCAAACGCAACAGCATAAAGATCTCGCCCCGATTCACCTTGCCTTCTTTATCCGTATTAAAAGCACGCGTAATAATCGCACGGATTTCAGGGCGTGCATCCGCAGACCATTCATTCAAACACTCATCAAGAAGGCTTTTGGCAATTTGCAATTGCGGTCCAAAATCAACACTTTCCTGAACTTGCACCTTAATACGTTGCAAACCATCAAAGCTTGTGTAAGTACAATTGCCCTTTTTGCCACGCCGCTCCACACCATATTCTTGCGCAAGCAAGCTATCAAAATCACTCAAATCCGCAATCGTATGGTTGTTAAAACGTGCAATCCTTGCCGATAATTCTTTCGCAAAACCCATAATTTTGCGCACCGTTTCATCCTCTAACAAATCCGCAGGGCGGATCAAACTTACCGGCACCAAAGCCCCTTTTGCATCCTTCATATAACGCGTACCTTCAAGTTCAATTTGTGGATTCATCACCAACTTCCTCCTGTGTTTTTTGAAACCGACGAAATGGCACAACATCCCCTGAAGAAGGCGCACATCCCGCTTTCAATTGCCAACGACACCGCATAAGCTCATGACTTAAAACGTGGTTATAGCCTGCCAAACGACGCAAATACTCATTCAATTCTCGAACATCTTGTCCATGCA
>NZ_JBHIOZ010000060.1:0-6342 GCF_042195805.1 Bartonella sp. AP57NXGY
AAAAAAAATTTCCTCATCGAAAATTTTTACAAGGTATTTTTTTAGATTATACTCTGTTTTCCACCTAAAATGTTGACTTTATCACCTGATAATCAGAGAAAAATGCATGTCACCTTGCATGCTGTGTCAGCTTTTCCCAAAATGACAAAGCCCACACCGGTCTTTAAATAATGCCAATCAATAAACAATGGTTTGTAAACAATCTGGCTTCTTATCTAACAGATTTGACTTGGCTTCCCCCTTCAAATGCATCCTTGTAATGTATCCCCTGTCCAGAGTTATTCTACAAAAAAATGCTGCGTTAGGAATACGCACAGATGAAAAACACCCCATGCATAAAATTTTAACCACATCTCAAACAATGGTATTTTACAACACAACGGAACAAACTATTGTCTTATAGATTTTTCTCGTATCACTCTCATCCCGTTTCAAGAAGTTTCCTGATAAGCACAAAATGCCATCTCAGAGAGTTCAATGCCTCACCATGTACTACAACGCATCGCCAACCTGCTGCTCTTGCCAACAGTGCACCCATTTTGAAAACAAAGAGTGGCTTTTTTCCTACACGCTTTGCCAAAAAAGGGAGTGCTCCATTTTGCTTTTTCTCGCTTTAAATAAACATATCCGTTGACCTCTTTCCACCACCCTCAAAGGACAAAGGTTTTAGCCCCACATCGGTTTGTAAACAATCCAACTCCTCTGAAGGAGCTCCATATCTGCTCATTATTTATATGATTCACTTGCATAATACTTAACCAAGCAAATCCTCCCCAGAACAGTTGCTAATGTATTAAATACTTTAAGCTATCTTACTGATATCACCAGCTTCAATAATAGTGTTTTAATGACGGTATTTACGCTATAATAGGATAAAATTATCTAGGGGCTTTTTGTCATCGCACAGCAGCGGTTTAAACCCAGCACTTGAAACAATGGATCACGATACCACAAGAGAGAGGCATTTGGGATAAAATCTTTATTCCTCAGCAAAAAACGCCATGAATAAAGAAATTTTTTTTGTTCTTTCCCTACCTTTAATAATCACTGTCTTGATCCTCTAAAGAACAATAGGTAAACTCACCTTTAGGCATCCAACAAAGGCAGCACAAAAAATAAAAGAATAAAGAGAGTTGAGTTTTTTTTCTAAAGCGCCTCAAAACTTTCTGCACAATATATTCTATAAGACTTTATATTCAATAAGACTTTTTTCATAACAAACATTTTGCAAGCATTTTTATCTTTCTCTCACACAGCTTTCATTCTCAGGCTTTGACAGCATAAACCACCGCCACATTGACAGGACGTGTTTCATCTCCCCCTGTTTTTTGCAACAAGACCTTATGTTCATGCTCTCCCGCAGGACCTGTCAACAAATTTTTATTGTAAATTTGAGCCAGATTTCTATAATATTCACCGTGATTCATATCCCAAACTACCTTTTCAATCATTGGATAACTATGCTGGTGGTTACCTGTTGAATCTGTTTTTCCTTCATGGGTATGAGATTTAAAAGACTCTTCTTGTCGACTTCCCAAGCGACGTCCTTTATCAATTTCTTTTCCACTATCGAGCCCCCGTAAAAACATTCCACGCAAATCGGGAACATTGAATGTTGTTCTCCCATCTCCTTTTCCCCATGTTTCTCCCAAAACAGCAAAAAGATTGGCATAGTTCCTTCGCGAATATTCTTTACCATCACACAGTAACCATCCAGAGGGTATTTTTTCTGTAGCAAAAGTCCCAATAAATCCAGAAGAAAAAGTTTCAGGCAAAGGAGGAAAGGGAGGGATTTCAGGAAGTTTTATAGTAGGATTGGTTAAAAACCAGCCATCAGCATTTTTTCCGGCAATATCACGCGTATAGACGACTTCATAAAGCCCCCCCTTTTGAATTTCTCCGCCCTTTAAAGGCATAATACCCTCTGGCGTTGCCATATAAGTTGGTCGTGGTAGCAATTGATTTAAAGAAATATTTGTTATTCCTCTGTTGACGCCTTGTGCTTTAAAGCGCACAACAATGCCATCCATATAAGTCTCAAAAAAAGACTTTGTTGCCAAACGAAGTGACGTTCTCTCATTTTTCACATCAACAGTAAACTGTGTTTCAATCCCGCCCCCATTATCCAACAAATATTCTTTGATGCGTTGCATCATAGCGCGAGCACTATCATTGACTGTGCTTGGCGGTTGCCCTTCTGCCCAGTTTATATTCTCGTCGACATAAGCATTTTCTGATGCAACAATTGACCAATCATAAATCGAGCTCATAGAAGATACTCTTTTTTCAAAAAGGGAAAACGAGCAAAAAATGAAGAAAAGAAAGCCGCAATTTTATTTTTAGATGCCGGCATTTTCTCCATTTTCATTTTTTCCATTTTCAGGCCTATTTTGTCATAATCAACATGCAATAACTTTGTTTTCGCATTGACATAAACAGCTTCAGGGTTCACACGCAACACGTCTTGCGCCATAACGCCCTGATAACGTTGTGGATTTCCCTTATAATTAAAGGTATAAAGTGGATATCCCTTTTTCTGCCCCACAGGGATAATATTTTCTTTTGCTCTCACATCACAAAGCCCTAAAATTCCTCCGACCAATCCAAGTACTTGCTGCGCATCACGCAATGGATCTTTTGTCACAGAAGGCATTGTCGTGGATTTTCCTGAAGTCGTTCCGTAATTTCCAGCAGCCTGTGTTCCTACCTGTAACAAACTTTGCAATCGGTTCCAATCTTGATTATCTTTTTCTGACCATTTTTGGCGTTCAGCATCTAAGACATTTTGGCGGTTTATATCTTGAATCATACCCCCTTTCAAAGCATTGCTTTGCACGTTACTCTGTCCTTGATAATAGCTATTTGCCGCATTAACTTGATCATTCTGAGAGCGATCAATCATCTGGTTTGCATTCATCATATTGTTAATATCTTGATTATATTGCTGTGCTGCAGCATTTGTTGCCAAGGCGCCTAACTCATCGGCCAGCACACCAGTATGAGCGCCAGAACCATAACGTCCTGCTCCCGACATCGATTGATTAATTGCATCGGATGTTTTATTCAGAGCATTTTGCAATGCAGTATTAAATTTGCTATTGCTTCCAATCCAGCTTCCCTTAGCCATACCGGAAAGATTTGTAGCGCTGTTGGTTGGTGCATTCAACCATTGCGTTACCGTTGGATTATTATAGAGCCCTGCTGCTTGTTGTAAACCGGTCAGCGCATTTTTTGTCATATTGCTAAGACCAGCGACTCTGTCTCCCTGATAAACGTTTCCGCCAATTCCTTTATTATAAAGTCCAAGTGCATCAGCACTGGCTTGTTTAAGAATATCAGCCGCCCAAGCAGGTGGAGCATTTGTTTGTGTTGTTGTTTGCACTTGAGGTGTGGTTTTTCTACTCATGGGTTCAGAACCTTTCTATATTGAATAAGATTACGAGAATATCCGTGATGAGCGAGCTTTTTCGCCCATCCAGTTCTTCCAAACATGTGCATTTCTTCAGCATTAATTGTTCGCGCCCATTTTTCGACTTCATCAATCAACTTGACCAATTTCAGCCCTCCCTCTCCCGCAAGATCAGAGAGAACGACGCATTTTTTTCCCGTATGGGTTATTTCAACTTTGGTAATTGCAAAAGCACTAAATTGGATTTTATTTTTTAAGACCAGCCACAATTGTGCTTGTCCGGTAGCGATTTCTTCAGCAATTTTTTCCAGACAAACATCATCCGGAAAGCGCTGAACATATTTTTTCAATGCAGCATTGAGAGCCTCTTGATAGGGAGCTATTTTTTCCCATGGCCACTGCTCTGTCAGATGAGCAGAATATAAATCTTGACTCTCAAGCATCATAATTTTAGCTCTTTTAGCTTTGTCATTTCCCTCATTTGAGCAATACGCATCCCCATGCATACTTCACGCATTCCATGCCCCCCGCACAATAAAAGAAAAAAGCCCCATCATCCCTTTGTCACAACAAAGAGGGAACTTTTTTCTTTATAAAAATAAACCATGGTGCAGCCTATTTTCCTTTATCGCAGAAAAGCATGAAACATAACGCACCACCTTGTTCTTCATATTATAAAGACACAGCTTATCGCATTGTGCCTTTGTTTATAAAGGTTTGGGAAGCCTATGGGGCATTTGTTCTTTAATAATAGAGGCTTGAGCCTATCGCATGGTATTACAAAAGGGCATGCCTATCGCATGCCGGCCCGCGTCAATTCCACATCAAATCCAGTGACATGAGTCCAATTCACCCCTTCAGGAATACGCAATTTAAAGCGATAAAACCGTGCCCTTGCACGACAGTGAATTTGTCCAGTATTATAAGAGGGCTGTTTTTCTGGCAACCAAACAGTTTCCTCTTCAAGAGATTGTCGAAAGCGCATTCCCACAGACAAATAAAACTTTCCACTATTGACTTGAGGCATAATATTTTTCACCCGTGTTATCATGCCATTTGTCTGCCCCATTTCTTGTGATGTCACGACACAAGCCATAGGACCCCCAGAAAACGAACCCAGTCTCCCCTGTTGATCAAATGCCCCCAGAATAGGCGATTCATTTTTCCAAGCTTTACTATCGAGAGAAAAGGACAAATCGTCAATATTCTTAGTCACAAAATCAAGACCTTCTAGGGTTGTTCCTGCTAAGAAAATAGGCAATATCATTTTGATATCGACGAGAGCTTTTGTCCATTTTTGCAATCCCCAATCATAAATGAGCAAGATACGTTTATGAAGGTTCTCATCAGAATCAACCATCCAATAAACACGATTATACACCCCATCGATAGCAGCAGACAGAGTGTACAGATTATCCTTCCTTGATTTTGCGGTCATCGTTCGATCGACTTTTTCGAACCCAATGGGTATAATCTGTCCCTCATTTGTTATTTGATAAAACCCGCCCTCATCGGCAAAGAATGCTAAATCGCCTCTACAAACAATTGATTCAGCATTTTTTGCGCCTCGTTTATCGTGGATTTTTTGGAAACTAAAAATAATCTTAGAGCCAGGAATAAAAGAACCAGCATAGATTGCAGAACGCATAAAGATAATTGGATTTGTTGTCTCCGTTGCCCCTTGGACGAATCCGCCATCAGGAAAATCTTGATAATCACAACTTTTTTTTCCCACGGTCCAAAATTCAGCATCATTTAATCCAGACCAATGAACCCGTCTTGGATTTTCGGTTAATTTCATCAAACAAACGAAATCTCCCCAGATTCGAACAATCCCTGCCTGTGGTGGATTTCCTCCTAAATTTCTAAATGTTTTATCATGATTAATATCAATCACTTGTGGTTTATCATTGGCATTCACAGCAATGATAAAATCACCAAACAAAGCAAAAGACCACGGAGCATCAACATTAGCCAGATAAGGTTTTCCTTTTTGGCTAATATCTTTCCAGTTCATTGTTGTATTATCAAGTAAGTAGATTTTATCTCTTGTCCCGACAATAATAGAAACCCCATTTTTTGTTTTAACCGCAAGAGTGCCTAAGATTGGCTCCGGACAAGGCTCTGATAAAGGCTCAAAACTTGGCATAGGGATATAGGAGCCATCCGCCGGGAGCACATTAACAAGTTCATCGGTAAAAATTCCATTGATATCCGCCACATCGGGTCGATAATCAGCGATTGGGAAAAAAGCCATCAAGACCCCCATAAAATCTTTGAAGAGCCCAGTGCCATTCAAAACACCAAGGCTTATTGATAAAAAACCACAAAAGCCCTTAAAACTCTAAAGGCATAAAATTCAACAAAATAAACAACCTTAGATTGTTTAACGCACCAAAAAAAACGATACCATCAATAATGGCCACCCCAACGCCATCCACCAGCGCCAAACCAAAATCAACTGCCCGCAAAATCACCCCCCACAATGACGGGGGAAAGAGCCATCAAAAGCCCCCATAAAATCTTTGAAAAGCTCAGTGCCATTCAAAATACCAAGGCTTATGGATAAAAAACCACAAAAGCCCTTAAAACTCTAAAGGCATAAAATTCAACAAAATAAACAACCTTAGGTTGTTTAACGCACCAAAAAAAAACGATACCATAAATAATGGCCACCCCAACGCCATCCACCAGCCCTTCACCATCAACACCAACGCGCAAATCCAGCCATAAGTGACAAACCAGCCACCAGTGCCAAACCAACCTTCAACGCCAGCCATAAACGATTTGAAATGAACTTTTTAAAAACGCATTGGGCGAATCTTTGAAGAACCTTTTCGGCGCGATGTTTCAATGCGCAAAGCTTGAAGCTGTTCTTGAAAATCTCTGAAAGAAACGGCGGCATATTCAGGATCTTTAAGAATATTTTTATA